>JBDHVF010000109.1:0-14628 GCA_039809605.1 Polyangiales bacterium
CGGGCGAGGTCTTCGCCGCGCTGGGGCAGGCCCGGCGGCTCGAGGCGCAGGCCGGGGGCGACGACGAGCGCGCGCACTGGGCGGCCGCCGCGACGCGGCTCACGGCCAGGGGCCGGGAGTACGCGCGCCGGTGGAGCCTCGCCGAGGGCGCGCCGGAGCGCTTCGTCTCGTCGCGCATGAATGCAGACTGGGGGGTGCAGCGCTGGCTCGACGCGTCGGGCGCGGAGCTCGTGCACTTCGCCAGGGCCGGGCGCTGGCTCTTCATCGACGCGTTCGACGTGGCGAGCGGGCGCCCCACGCGGAGCGTCTCGCTGCGCCTGCCCGTCGCGCTGAGCTCGTTCTCGGCCGCGGTGTTCGGCGACGTCGTGCGCGTCGTGACGACCAGCGGCTACGCGATCGAGCTCGACCGGCGGACCTGGGACGTCGTCGCGTGGCACACGCTGGCCGACGCGATCGGCGGCTCGAAGCAGGTGCGATACCAGTATCTGAGCGCCAGCGGGTCGGAGTTCTGGTGCGTCACCGCGCGCGGGAAGCGATCGTCGTCCTCGGTGGTCGTCGACCTCGCGCGCTGGGAGGTGCTGCGCGAGGTGAAGGGCGACCACTGGATCCGCGCGATCCCGGGCGCCGCGCGGGCGATGTGCTTCTACGACCGCCCGACGCAGCGCGGGGACCTCCTCGACGGCGCGGGCCACACCCTCCAGCCGATCCGCGGGGACGACCCGGCGATCATCCTCTTCGACGTGGTGGAGCACCCGTGCGGGCGCGGCTTCGTCGCCCTGTGCACCGGGAAGGCGAACGCGCGCAACGTCCGCCCCGACCTCGGGCTGCGCCGCGTAGGGGCCGACGGGGCTCTGCTCGAAGGGGCGGTCGTCGCCGCGCGCTGCACGGGCGCGAACCTCGCGGTCGCATCGTCGCGCGCCACGGGGTGCATCTTCGTGCTCTACGAGACGCCGGGGAGCGGTCGGTACCTCGCCGCGGTCGACGCGACCGCGGAGGACTTCGCCGAGCTCTACAGCCTCAGGGTGCCCGCGCAGACGATGCTGGCGACCGACGCCGCGGGCGCGCACGTCGCGGCGGTCGCCGACGGCTTCGACGGCATCGACGTGGTGCCGCTCGGCCGCGAGCGCCCGCGCCGGTTGCGTGGCCGCACGTGGCACAGCGACCGCGACGCCCCCGACGTCGCGCCGCCCTTCGCGTGTCAGAACCCCGGCGATACCCTCGACGACAGGATCCACCGCGTGCTGGTCAACCGGGTCAAGGCGCAGGACCACGCCGCGCGTCGGCGGGCGGTGATGACCGCGATCGAGGCGAAGACCGGCGACCCGAAGGACCTGACCCTCGTGGTGCGGGTGCTCCTGGCGTTCGACGAAGACGACCTCGCCCTCGAGATGGCCTCCCTCATCGCCGCGCAGGTCCCCTCGATCCCGGAGGTCGCCACGACCTACGCCGACGTGCTGGCGCAGCGGCTCCGCTGGCAGGACGCGCTCGACGCGCTGGCCGCCGCGCCCGAGGGCGAGCTTCCGCCGCACGCGTGGCACATCGCGGGCAGCGCCCACACCGCTCTCGGCGACGTCGCCGCGGCGCGGCGGGCGTGGGAGCGCGGCGCCGCCCTCGACGACGGCTCCTGCGGCATGGGCTTCTGCCTCGACATCCTCGACGAGGCCCCGGCGCCCGCCGCCCCCGAAGCCTGCGACGCTTCGCGCGACGTGCTCGCGGCGGCGCTCGCGTGGGCGCGCGTCGCCGACGCGTGCGCGGCGCGCGGCGACCACGAGGGCGTGATCCACGCGCTCGACCGGCGGGCGGTCTACGACGTCGACGACGCGCAGCTCGACGCGCGCCTCGCCCACGCGTGCCTGGAGCGGCCGGCGGCCACGGCCCGCGAGGCGGCGCTCTACCGCCGCGTCTTCGCCGACCTCGTGCGCCTCGTCGACGACGACCGGCTCCCCACGTACGGCGACGCGGTGGTCGCGGGCGCGTGGTGGAGCGCGGCGCACATCCGCGCCGTGCGCGACCGCGCCCTCGCGTGGCTCGACTCCGAGGAGGAGTGGCGCCGCTGGGCGGAGCCCGTCCGCGCAGCGCCGCCCCCCCTGGCCACGGAGTCGCTCTCTCCGCGCGAAATGTTGTACCTTCCGCGGCCATGCGAACCCTGACGCTTCGTTTCGTGATGCCGTTCCTCGTGGCCTTCGCGCTCGGCTGCTCGTCGAGCCCGCCCGCCGAGACCACCACCCCGACGCAGTCGACGACGCCCGCCTCGTCAGGCGCCGAGACGGCGCCCACGACGCCCGCCACCGCGACCCCGTCGACGACGCCCGAGACCACTGCCCCCGCGACCACGACGCCCGAGGCTACGCCGCCCGCGACGACGCATGCGACCGCGACGCCTCCGGCGCAGGCCAGCGCCGAGACGATCGCCGCGGGTCACCGCGTGTTCAACCGCGCCTGCGGACGCTGCCACGAGGACAACGACTCCGAGGGCCCCTCGCCCAACAAGAACTGGGAGGAGGCCCGCATGCGCTCGCAGATCCGCCAGGGCGCCGGGCGCATGCGCGCGATCCCCGTGTCGCGGCTCTCGGACGCCGACCTCGACACGCTGATCGCGTACCTGCGCTCGACCCACGCGGTGCGCTGAGCGCGCTACGCGTTCACGCGCGCCGCGATCGGCATCTCTCCGCCGGTCTCTTTCGAGGCCGCGCCCTCACCCGCGAGGGCGCCGTGCTCCTGCTGCGCGAGGCGCTCGGCGGCGCGCCACACCACGCCCATGATCGAGTGCTGGGGGTTGACGCCGAGGTTGGTCGGCAGCGCGCTCGAGTCCATCACGTAGAGCCCGCTCACGCCGTGCACCGCGAGGTCGGGGCCCACCGCGCTCGTCGAGGGGTCGGCCCCCGCGGGGCAGCTCGCGAAGAGGTGCGACGCCACCATGTTGAAGGCCGACTGGGGGAACTCTCGCGCCTCGAGCAGCGCCACCTCCGACGGGTCGCGCAGCACGGTCTTCACGCCCGCGACGCCGTGGTAGACCTCGCGCGCGCCGGCGGCGAACATCATCCGGCACATGATCACCACGCCGTCGCGGATGCGCTTCATGTCCTCGCGCGTGGGCGCGTAGCTCACGGCCGCGTCGCCGCCGCGGCCGAACCACGCGGGGCGCACGCGGCCGACGGCCTCCATGCGCACCTGCACGGCCCACTGGGCGAAGTGGTCCATGTGGGCGAGGCGCTCCTGCCACTCGGCGCCCGCGCCGGGGAGGCGGGCCGCGAGCATCTCGGGCGGCAGCGAGATCGACTCGAGCTTCATGCGCCGCTCGCGCAGCGGCACCTCGTACGCCTGCGTGCCGCCGAAGCCCATGTTCACGGGCTCGTCGAAGCGCCCCACGACCGCGCACCCGGGGTGCGCCATGAAGCGCTCGCCCACCATGCCCTTGAGCCCGCTGCGCCGCAGGAGCACCGGGCTCTGCACCGTGCTCGCCGCGACGATCACCGCGCGGCGCGCGCGCACGCGCAGCGAGCCCACCCGGTTGCGGCTCGCGTCGAGCGCGGCGCCCTCGACGCCCACGGCGCGTCGTCCCTCGAAGCGCACGCGGTCGACGCGGGCCATCGGGTGCAGCCGCGCGCCCTGGCGCAGGGCCATCGGGACGTACGACACGTCCATGCTCTGGCGGGCCTCGCCGGGGCAGCCCTGGAGACACTGGGCCGTGCCCTTGCACCGCGCGGCGTTGCGCGTGATGGGCTTGCCGGGCAGCCCGAGGGCCTCGGCGCCGCGGGCCATGAGCGCGCCGTTGCCGCCCCAGAGGGCCTCGGAGGTCTCGGTGATCTCGAGCTCGCGCTCGATCACGTCGAACGCGTCGCTGAGCCCGCGCTCGTCGACGAGCTCGCCGAGGCCGAGGCGCTCGGACCAGTCGCGGCGCACGTCGTCGGGCAGGCGCCAGATGATCCCCGAGTTGATGGCCGTCGAGCCGCCGACGCAGCGCGCCTGAAGGAGCGGCAGGGGCGTGGCGTTGACGGTGGCGTTGGTGCCCATGTCGCGAAAGGCCTGGCGCATGGCGCCGAGGAGGTCGCGCGGGCGGTCGGGCGTCGAGAGGCGCGGGCCCTCGTCGAGCATCACGACCGAGTGCCCCGCGGCCGAGAGCACGCGCGCCGCCGTGGCGCCGCCGGCGCCCGTTCCCACGATCACGAAGTCGGCGATGTCGTCGATGGAGGCCATTGGGGTGCCTATCCTTGCTGCGGGCTGAGGGGCAGCGCGCGCCGCGCGGGCTGCGCGGGGGCGCGGTCGTAGCGGGTGCGGGCGCGCACGCCGGGCGAGCGCATCATGGCGAGCGAGGCCGCGAGCTTGAGCAGCGTCGTCAGGCCCCGCACGAAGAAGAGCCGGTGCGACACCATGCGCGCGAGGAGCTCGGTGCGCGTCGCGGGAGAGACCTCGTCGATCGTCTGCGCGCGGCCGAGCATCCAGACGGGCGCGAGCGCGGCGAGCCACACGGCGAGGTGCAGCCCGAGGCGGGCCTTGCGCGACGAGCCCTCGTTCATCACGTCGGCGGTCGAGAGGTAGTCGACCTCGCCCTCGCGCAGGGCGAGCTCGCCCTCGGGGCCGGTGAAGCCTGACATGGTGGCCGCGAGCCAGCGGCGTTCGAACGGTGCGAAGGTCATGGTGAGGTCTCCGGTTCGAGGAGGCTGCGGAGGGCGGCGAGCACGCGGCGGTCGAGGCGCTCGATGAGCCTGCGCGTGAGCGAGCGCGCGAGGCGGGCGTCGCGCGCGGTGACGAGGGCGAGCACGCGGCGGTAGAACGCGAGCGTGCCCTGCGGCGCGGCCATGAACGCCGCCTCGACGCCCGGCTGCCGCTCGAGCATGCGCGCGAGGGTGTTGGTCACCAGCACCAGCGCGGCGTTGTGCGAGGCGCGCGCGACCATGCGCGCGAACGCGAGGTCGGCGGCCACCCAGCGCGCCGGGTCGTCGACGAACATCGCCTGCGTGTCGAGGTGGGCGCCGAGCGAGGCGAGCTCCTCGGGCGTGGCGCGCTCGGCCGCGAGCCCCACGGCCTCGACCGCGAGCACGCGACGGAGCTCGAAGAGGTCCGCGAGCAGCGAGAGGGCCGACGCGCTGCCGCCCGCGCCCATCGCCACGAGGTGCGCCATCACCTCGATGCCCCCCGACTCGCGAAAGTCGAGCACGCGCGTGCCCGAGCCGTGCACCGGCCGCACGAGCCCCTCGGCCTCGAGCTTCGCGAGGCCCGCGCGCAAGGTCAGCCGGCTCACCCCCATCGACCGAGAGAGCTCCCGCTCACCGGGCAGGTCCGTGCCCGCGGGGTGATCGCCGCGAAGGATCGCCTCCCGAACACGTCGGGTGACCTCTTCCACGGCTCGGGGACGGGCGTCTTCCATGGTGCGCAGACAACTGGTTTAACCAGTTGCCAGTTAGCCATAGAGCACCCGAATCTTCCGGGCAAGGGTGAAGTGCGAAGATTGCTACGCACCCCGACGTGCGCGCACGAGATGCACGATTGGCGTGCGCCACCGCACTGGCTGCGTTAGAGATTCGAGCCCACGAGCTCGTGTTCGGCGCGGTCTTGAAAGAGCACGGCGGTCGCGCGCACGGCGTCGCGGAGCGCGTCGTTCACCGCGTCGGGGAGGGCCGGGATGGTGGGGACGCCGAAGAGGGTGAAGCTGAATCGCGTCGCGCGCGCCGAGGGGACGCGCTCGATCACGGCCAGGGTCTCGACGCGGCCCGCGTTGCCCGACTGCGCGACGCCCTGGATTTCAAGCCGATCGGGGCTCCTTCGCACGACGGTCATCCGGTGGACGAACCACACGACGCCCATGGCCCGAGGCAGCTCGAGCTGGAAGTAGACGTCGGTCTGCGCGCGGTCGCGGCGCACCACGCGGGCGGCGCGAAAACGGGGCAGAAACTCGGGGTAGTGCGCGTAGTCGAGGAGCCTCCGCGCCACCGCCTCGAAGGGCGCCCTGATGGTCGTCGAGGCCTGCATCCGGCGGATGGTGGTGCCGTCGACGGGGAGCTCCGAGAGCACGGGGGCCCGCGGAGGCGTCGCGCGCTGGGCCCCTGCGGGGGCGGCGGCGGCGAGCCCGGCGACGAGAACGCAGGCGAACGCGGCGAAGCGCATTGAGTTGCGAAGAGCGTAAGCACGCCCCCGCCCCCCTTCCAAGGACCCCTCCCCCCTGCCGTGGAACGGGCCGTGCTTTGTTCCGGTGCGCCTGGGGCGGCACGCTCGAGGACAATCGTCAGCACATCACCCATCGAGGACCCGATGACCGCGAACCCGATCCACGAACCCGACGCGCCGATCGCACCTGAGAAGTACCGGGGCCGACTCCTGGTGGTCGACGACGAGGCCACCGCGCGCCGCGCGTTGGCGACGCTCCTCACCGACGACGGCTACGAGGTCGACACCGCGGCCTCGGGCGAGGAGGCGCTCGAGAAGCTCGCCGCGTCGCCGCCCGACCTGCTGCTGACCGACGTGCGCATGCCCGGCATCGACGGCGTCGAGCTCCTGACCCGCGCCAAGGCCGGCGACCCCCACCTCGCCGTGGTCGTGATGACCGCGTTCGGCAACGTGCGCGACGCCGTCCACGCGATGCGCGCGGGCGCCGAGCACTACATCACCAAGCCCGTCGACCTCGACGAGCTCTCGCTGGTGATCGAGCGCGTGCTCAAGCAGAAGGCCCTGCACCGCGAGGCGGGGCTCCTGCGCGAGCGCGTCCGCGCCGAGAACCGCTTCGACAACCTGCTCGGCGTGTCGGCGCCCATGGAGTCGCTCTTCAAGACCATCGTGCAGGTCGCGCCGAGCCGCGCCACGGTGCTCCTCACGGGCGAGTCGGGCACCGGCAAGGAGCGCGTCGCGCAGGCGATCCACGAGTCGTCGAACCGCCGCGAGGGGCCCTTCGTGAAGCTCCACTGCGCGGCCCTGGCCGAGACGCTGCTCGAGAGCGAGCTCTTCGGGCACGAGAAGGGCGCGTTCACGGGCGCCAACGTGCGCCGCGAGGGGCGCTTCAAGCTCGCCCACGGCGGCACGCTCTTCCTCGACGAGATCTCCGAGATCTCGCCCGCGATCCAGGTCAAGCTCCTGCGCGTGCTCCAGGAGCGCGAGTTCGAACGCGTGGGCGGCAACGAGACCCTCAAGGTCGACGTGCGCATCATCGCCGCCACCAACCGCGACCTCGCCCAGATGGTGCGCGACGGCAGGTTCCGCGAGGACCTCTACTACCGGCTCAACGTGGTGAGCCTGCGGCTGCCGCCGCTGCGCGAGCGCCGCGAGGACATCCCCCTGCTCGCCGAGTTCTTCCTCCGCCGCTTCGCGCGCGAGGCGGGCAAGAACCTCACGGGCTTCGCCCCCGACGCGCTCCAGGCCCTGGTGACGTACCCGTGGCCGGGCAACGTGCGCGAGCTCGAGAACGCCATCGAGCGCGCCGTCGTGCTGGCCGCCGGGCCGCTCCTCGGCCGCGAGCACCTCTCGCTCCCCGGCGGCGGCGTCGGCCTCGCGGCCCCCGGCGCGCCCTCGACCGCCCAGCCCTCGACCGCGGTGCCCGGCGTCAACGGCGCCCCGCACGCGGCCACCACGGTCACCGCCGCGGGCATCGAGACGCCCTACGGCCTGCAGCCCCCGATCCCCGGCTCGACCCTCGCGGACATCGAGAAGTTCGCGATCCTCTCGTCGCTCGAGGCCTGCGGCGGCAGCACGCACCGCGCGGCCGCCATGCTCGACGTGAGCGTCCGCATGATCCAGTACCGCCTGCGCGAGTACCGCCACGGCATCAAGCGCGCGCCCTCGCCCCCGCGCGACGAGACGCACAACGCCGCGTCCGAGAGATCGTGACCGATGAGCCCCTGCGAAGCATCGCCCTCGCGGGGGCGGATCCTCATCATCGAAGACAACCGCGCCCTCGCCGACAACCTGGCCGAGTACCTGGCCGGCGAGGGCTACGCGGCGTTCGTCACCACCAGCGCGCGCGAGGCCCTCGAGGCCGCGAGCGGCGTGGGCTTCGACGTGGCCTTTCTCGACGTGCGCCTGCCCGACGCCGACGGCACGCACGCGCTCGTGCAGCTCAAGGCCCGCGCGCCCGACGCCGAGGTCATCGTGATGAGCGGCGACGCCACCGTCGAGAGCGCCATCGCCACCGTGCGCGGCGGCGCGTTCGCGTACATCCTCAAGCCCTTTCCGCTCGAGGAGGTCTTGCGCCTCGCGTCGCTCGCGATGCGCCAGGTGAGCCTGCGCCGCGAGCGCGAGTCGCTGCTCGAGCGCCTGCGCGAGTCTGAATCCCGCTACCGCACCGTCGTCGAGCTCTCGCCCGCCCTCATCGTGGGCGTCTCGAACGACGGCACCATCGCCCTGGTCAACGCCACCGTCGAGCGCACCACGGGCTTCCCCCGCGCGGCGCTCCTCGGCAGGCCCTTCGAAGAGCTCGTGCCCACCGCGCTGCGCCCGCAGGTGTGGTCGAACCCCGCGCCGCAGGAGCTCGCCGTCGTCACCCGCGACGGCGCCGAGCGCCGCATCGAGTGGCGCTTCAGCAAGGCCGACGGCCTGCGCTACGCCATCGGCGTCGACGTGACCGAGACCCGCGCCATCGAGCGCCGCGCCCGCGTGGCCGAGCAGCTCGCGGTGGTGGGCGAGCTCACCGCGGGCCTCGCGCACGAGATCCGCAACCCGCTCAACTCCGCCCTCCTCGAGCTCAAGGTGCTCAACCGACGTCTCACGCGCGCGGGCGACGAGCAGGGCGTGGCGAGCGTCGGGGCCATCCGCGGCGAGCTCGAGCGCCTCGAGCGCCTGCTCGCGGAGTTCCTCTGGTTCGCGCGCCCCAGGCCCATGGCCGAGGCCGCGCCGGGCGACCTCTCGAGCCCCGCGGCCACCGTCGCGCGGCTCGTGCAGGCCGAGGCCTCGTCGCGCAACATCCGCGTCGTCACCGACTTCGACCCCGCCGCGCCGCACGTGCGCTTCGTCGAAGACCGCGTGCGCCAGGTGGTGTTCAACCTCGTGCGCAACGCCCTCGACGCCATCGACCGCAACGGCACGGTCACCCTCCGCACGCGCGCGGTGAACTCCCACGTCGAGCTCCAGATCGAAGACGACGGCCCGGGCATCGACGGCGACGCCAACCGGGTCTTTCTCCCCTTTCACACCACCAAGCCCAACGGCACGGGGCTCGGCCTGACGATCGCGCAGCGCATCGCGGCCGACCACGGCGGCGAGCTGCGCGTCGAGAGCGCGCCGGGCCACACGGTCTTCACCCTCGCGCTCCCCGCCCCGCGCGACTGACCGTCACCCTCGCGCGAACACGTCGGCCAGGATGCGCAGCGCGTCGATCGCCGTGAAGATCCCCACGACCCTGCCGTGCTCGACCACCAGCGCGGCGCCGTAGCGCTCCGACGCCATCGTCGCCACCACGTCGCCGAGGGGCGTCTCGGGCGCGACGGTGAAGGGCTCCTGCGACATCGCCTCGTCGACCGTCACCCGCTCGGGGTCGACGTCCTTCAGCGACTCGATGAACCGCAGGTCGCGGTCCGACACGATGCCCACCAGCTTGCCCTCCGCGAGCACCGGCAGGTGCCGGATGCGATGCTCGTTCATCAGCCGGTGCGCCGCGGCGAGGGGCTGGTCGCGCCCGATCGTGTGCGGCAGCGGCGTCATCGACTCTCGAATGGCGGTGCGCTTCATAGGACCTCCGCTCTCACGAGTTCGCGCAGCAACGCCTGCGCCGCCCCACGGCGCGCGGTGCGGGCCGCTGCGCCGATGCATGCCCTGCACGGCTCGCACGCGTTGCGCGCACGACGCGGCGTGGCTTATACCACCCGCGAGGGGGCTCGGCCCGAGTGGCCTCCGCCTTGCTCGTACGCGCGAAAGAAAGAGGGACGTCCATGAACATCGGCCCGGCCATGACCATCGTGTGCGCGACGGATTTCTCCGACCCGTCGAAGCTCGCGCTCGACACGGCGCTCGACGTCGCGAAGCGGCTCGGCGCCGCGCGCGTGCGGCTGCTCCACGTCGACGAGACCATCGAGCGCTTCGCCGCGGCCACCGACGCCGAGGCGCGCTTCGCGCTCGAGTACGCGCGCCTGCAGGACGAGGCCCGCGCGCTCGTCGAGTCGATGGCCGCCGAGAGCGGCAAGCGCTCGGGCCTCGAGGTGGTGCCCGAGTTCCGCGTGGGGGGCGCGTACCTCGAGGTGGTGAAATACGCGACGGAGGTCGGCGCCGACCTCATCGTCGTGGGCACCCACGGGCGCACCGGCATCAAGCGCGCGATCATGGGCTCGGTGGCCGAGCGCATCGTGCGCCACGCGCCGTGCTCCGTGCTCGCGGTGAAGTCCCGCGACGAACACCCCGCGAAGTGACGGCGGTCACACCGCGCCCGGCGGGACTGGTCTATACACCTGGGCCATGCACCGCGCCTGGCTGCTCGCCGCGGGCCTGCTCACGGCCTGCGGCGACGATCTCCCCCCGCCCATCCCCTCGCCCGGCGACGCCGTCGCGACGAGCGACGCGAGCGACGCGAGCGACGACGCGGTCATGGCCTGCGCCGACGCCTCTGCGCTCGTGCCCGACGAGGTCGCGCGCGCGCTCGCCGAGCGACGCCGCGCGTGCGCCTTCACGGCCGGGGCCCGCGCCGCCGAGACGCTCGGGGTGACCTCCGAGGTGCGCGCGCGCATCCCCGTCGACCGCGTGGTGATCGTGATGCAGGAGAACCGCTCGTTCGACCACTACCTCGGCGCGCTGCGCGGCGACGCCGACGGCATCCCCGAGGGCTACACCAACCCCGACCTCGACGGCCGCCCGGTGCGCCCGGCGCCGCTCGACACCACCTGCGTGCACAGCGACCCCCCGCACCAGTGGGAGGCGATGCACGCGGGCTGGGCCATGGGCCGCATGGACGGCTTCGTTCGCGCGGCGGCGCGCAACGGCACCCCCGCGCGCGTGGTGCTCGGGCACTACACCGCGCGCGAGCTGCCCTTCTACCACTGGCTCTTCAGCACGTTCGCCATGAGCGACCGCTACTTCGGCAGCGTGCTCGGGGGCACGTGGGCCAACCGCGACTTCCTCTACACGGGCTCGTCGTATGGCGTGCGCGACACGGGCGAGCGCACGCTCCCGCATGCGCGCACGATCTTCGACGCGCTCGACGACGCGGGCGTGGCGTGGGCGGTCTACACCGACGGCGCGCCCCGCCAGGACTCCCTCGGCTGGACCCGCGCGCACCGCGGCGTGTTCACCACCGTGACCTTCTACGAGTCGCTCCGCGACGGCTCGCTGCCCGCGGTGTCCTTCGTCGACCCGGCGGGCGCGCAGGACGAGCACCCCACCGGCGACGCGCAGCGCGGCGAGGCGTGGACGCGGCGGATCATCACCGAGGCCGCCCGGTCGCCCCTGTGGCCGCGCCTCGCGGTGCTCTTCACCTACGACGAGTCGGGCGGGTTCTTCGACCACGTGCCGCCGCCCGAGGCGTGCTCGCCCGACCCCGCGGGCGAGGGCGGCTACGACGCCACCGACCTCGACCGCCTGGGCGTGCGCGTGCCCTTCGTCGCCGTCTCGCCGTGGTCGCGCCCTCGGCACGTCTCGCACGTCACGCACGACCACGCGTCGATGCTGCGCTTCGTCGAGGCCCTCTTCGACCTGCCCGCGCTCACCGCGCGCGACGCCAACGCGTCGGCCCTCTTCGACCTGTTCGACTTCTCGTGCCCCCGCCTGCTGCGCCTCGGCGACGCGCCGGAGGCGGGCGCGGGCGGCTGCCGGTGATCAGTCGCGCTCGTGGCCCGCTTCGCGGGTCATGAGCTCGAAGACCGCCTGACGCAGCTCCTTGCCGTCGTAGAGGGCGCCGTACACCTGCTCGACGATGGGCATGTAGACGCCCTCGCGGCGCGAGAGGTCGTAGGCGCTCTTCGAGGTGCGAACGCCCTCGGCCACCTGGCGCATGCCGCCGAGGATGTCGGCGAGCGATCGGCCCTTGCCGAGCTCGTAGCCCACGTAGCGGTTGCGCGAGAGCTCGCCGGTGCAGGTGAGCACCAGGTCGCCCATGCCCGCGAGGCCCGCGAGCGTGAGCGCGTCGCCGCCCATCTTCATCGCGAGGCGCGCGATCTCGGCGAGGCCGCGGGTGATGAGCGCCGCGCGGGCGTTGTGGCCGAAGCCCAGGCCGTCGCTCGCGCCCGCGGCGATGGCGATCACGTTCTTGAGCGCGCCGCCGACCTCGACGCCCACCACGTCGTCGCTGAGGTACACGCGGAAGCGGTTCTCCGTCCAGAAGGCCTGCTGCACCGCGCGGGCGAGCGCGAGGTCGCGCGACGCGGCCACGACCACCGTGGGCAGGCCCGTGGCCACCTCGCGCGCGAACGACGGGCCCGAGAGCGCCACGAAGGCGTCGCGCGTCCACGGCACCTCGTCGGCGAGCATCTCGTTGACGAAGTAGAGCGTCTCCTGCTCGATGCCCTTGGTCGCGCTCACCACGGGCACGCTCCGCGGGATCATCGACTCGCAGCGCTTGAGCGTCTCTCGGATGCCGTGCGTGGGCACGGCCATCACCACCATCTCGGCGCCGTCGAGGGCCTCGCCGAGGTCCGACGTGGGGCGCAGCGCGTCGCCGAAGCGCACGCCCGGCAGGAACGGCGCGTTCTCGCGCGTCTCGCGGAGCTGCGCCATGAGCTCGGGGCGGCGGCCCCAGAGCGTGACGTCGTGGCCCTTGTCCGACACGACCTTGGCGAGCGCGCTGCCCCAGCTCCCCGATCCGAGTACCGCGATGCGCATGCGACGAGCCTCCTCTGGCGCGCGCACGATACCAACGGCGGCTAGCGCAGTCGAAGGGCCATTCGCACGTCGTCGATCACGGCGCCGTCGACCCTGAAGCGGTCGGGGATGACGCCGATCTCGGCGAAGCCGAAGCGCTCGTAGAGCCGCCGCGCGCGGTGGTTCACCGAGAAGACCCCGAGCTCGACCCAGTCGATCGTGCCCGTCCCCTTCGCCCACGAGAGCGCCGCGTCGAGCAGCGCGGGCCCGACGCCGGCGCCGCGGTGCGCGCGCTCGATGCCCATCGCGAGCTCGGCGCGGTGCAGCTCGGTGGTGAGCCTCCCCCCCGACAGGTCGACGTGCCCCACGATCGCGCCCGTGCCCTCGTGGCGCGCGACCCACAGGCGGAACCACCCGGGCTCTCGCGCGCTGCGCGACAGGCGCGCCACCCACGAGAGGATCGCCTCGGCCGAGCGCGCGGGGCCCGCGTCGCCCCTCGGTCGCGGGGAGAACCACACGCCGCCCTCGCCGTTGTCCTGGCACTGCGCGGCCACCGAGGCGAGCCACGGGTCGACGTCGTGCCCCTTCGCGGGCTCCACGCGGTAGCCCGCGGGAGGCGCCGTCACAGCGGCTCCTCGCCCTCGCGGCGCGCGTAGACGTGGAGCCCGTCGCCGGGCGAGGCCACGGCGACCGACCACGGGGTGCCCGCCACGAGCGTCGGCACCGGGAACACCCGGAGGTTGCCCGCGCCGACGCCCGACAGCGCGATGGACGTGACGGGCCGGCCCGTGGTCGCGTCGAACACCCGCACGCTCGTCTCCGAGCCCACCGTGCCCACGAGGAGCTCGGGGGTGCCGTTGCCGTTGAGGTCACCGCTCAGCGCGACGGGCCAGCCGAAGCCCAGCGACGCGTCGCCGGGCGGCGCCGCGAGCTGACGGATGACCGAGCCGTCGGCGCCCGAGAGCAGCACCACCGGCGCCTCGCCGGGCCCGGGGTGCTCGGTGCCCACGGCCACGTCGGCCTTGCCGTCGCCGTTCACGTCGGGGCCGACGCTCACCGACTGCGCGCCGCGCGTGCGCGACTGGCAGAAGGGCGCGGCCCACAGCGGCCGCCCGTCGGCGCCCGAGAAGAGCTGCACGCAGCGGCGGTCGGTGGCCGTCGTGTCGGCCGACAGGTCGGCCACGGGCCCGAGCCCCGCGGCCACGTCGCCCACGTCGTCGCCGTTGGCGTCGGGACCTACCGCGAGGCCGAGCTCCACCGGGTGCCCGATGCGCGCGACGCGCCCGCTCCCGCGGATGCGCCAGAGCACGCGCGACGAGAGGGCCGTGATGGCCTGCACCTCGGTGGGCTGGCCCGGCCCGCTGGGCTCGGTGAACACCACGATCGCGGGCTCGCCGCGCACCATCACCTGCGCGCCCGCGGCGATGCCCCGCACGCCGTCGACGTCGATCGTGCGGTGCGGGCGCAGCGTGCGCGAGTCGATGAGCTGGAGCTGGTCGCGCCGCGCGCCCACCGCCACCACGTCGTCGGAGCCGTCGGACGTGATGTCGGGCACCACGCCGAGGTCGTAGCCCGCGCAGGCCACGAGGCCCCGCGACGAGAAGCGCAGCGCGCCGGGCGTCATCGGGTGCAGGTAGAGCGTCGACGCGTCGCCGCTGCCGATGCACGTCACCAGCATGCGCTGCGTGCTGCCGGCGTGGTAGCTGGCCGCCGCGTGGCGCGCGAACTCGGCGGCGTTGTCGGCGCCGGTCACGCCCTGCGGCAGGCCCACGTCGTTGATCGCGACGAGCGCGAGCTGCGCGGGCGCCTCGGGCGGCGGCTCGGGGTTGGTCTGCACGTCGGGCGCGGCGGGGGTCGGGCGCCGCGGCGGGTGCGCGACGCGCGTCTCGGCGCCGTCGCCGCGCGCGGCGAGGTAGATGCCCG
>JBDHVF010000110.1:0-14561 GCA_039809605.1 Polyangiales bacterium
CGACGCTCGTCGCGGTGCACCCCGCGCTCGTCGCCGCCGCGACGCCGTGGCTCTCGGGCGCGCCCTTCCCCCGCCGCGCCGCGCCCGGCGTCGCGCTCGCGCTCCTCGGCTCCGCGGTGATCGCGTGGGGCGACCGCCGCGGGCACCACCGCCTCGCGGGCGACGCGCTCGCGTTCCTCGGCGCCGTCGCGGGGGCCGCGTACTTCGTGCTCGGCGGGCGGCTCCGCAGGTCGCTCGGCCTGCTCGCGTACGTGCTCCCGGTGTACGCCGCCGCCACCCTCACGCTGGCCCTCCTCGCGCTCGCGACGGGCGCGTCGCTCCGCGTCGCCGACCCGCGTGACCACGCGCTCTTCGTCGCGCTCGCGCTCGGCCCGATGATCCTCGGGCACACGCTGCTCAACTGGGCGCTGCGCTACCTGCCCGCGTGGGCCGTGGCGACGACCATCCTCGCCGAGCCCGTCGCCAGCACGGCCCTCGTGTTCGTGGCGCTCGGCGACGCGCCGCCGCTCACGGCCGCCCTCGGCGCGCTCCTCGTGCTCGCGGGCCTCGGCGCGATCGCGCGCGGCGGCGCCCGCCGGCCGTGACCCGTTCAGCCCAGCAGCACCGACCGAAGCCCGCCCACCGCGCCCGCGCTCACCTTCGTCTTCGTCTTCATCGTCCATCGCTCCTTCTGCGGCGCCCTCTCGCGCCGCGCCAGAGCACTGGGCAATCGCGATGCCGCGCGCATCGGGGCCGCCGCGGCCCGCGGTCGGGCAACCGTTGCTCACCGCGGGCAACGCGTTGCGCTCGGGGCGCCGCTCACCCGCGGTACATGCGGTCGACGCGCCCCTCGGGGTCGCCCGGGTCGAGGAGCAGAAGGGCCGCGTAGAAGCCCCACTCGAGGGGCTTCATGGCGAGGTAGACCGCGTCGGCCATCCAGCGCGCGCGGATGTACCGGCTCACCGGCAGCCCCAGGCGGTCGTAGACGCGCCGGCACAGGCGCCCGAAGCGCGGCCAGCGGGCGTGCAGGAGGTCTTCGAACGCGTTGGCGACGGCGAGCTGGCGGTTCACCACGATGGGCACTCCGTTGCGCACGCCCATGCGCTCGGGGCGCACGAGCCAGGGGTGGCCCTGCGCGGCCACCGTGCAGAGGTAGTGGCAGTGGCCCTCGACCACGCGCACGGGCAGCGACGAGAGGGCGTGGTCGCAGGTCTGCGTGAAGGCCATCACCCCGGCCGACGGGCGCCCCGCGGCGAGCGCGGCGAGGGCGGCGTACGCGCCCATGAGCGCCGGCGAGAGCGCGAGCGCGCGCGCGAGCCACGCGGTGCTCACGCGCGGGGGCGGCGCGTCGGGGGGCAGCTCCGCGTGGCGGTACACGTGCTCGGGCTGCGCGTCGCGCGCGCGCAGGTCCTCTTCGGCGCCGCGCCGTCGCAGGCGCGCGCGCAGCTCGCCCGCGTGCAGGGCGACCGTGAGCCACGGCGACACCACCGGCAGCCCGATCGGCGCCACCGCCAGGCCCACCAACAAGAACTTCGCCCCGAGCTGCGCGCCGAGCGCGAGGTGCAGCAGCGCCCCCACCGCCATGAGCGCGAGCACGAGCGCCTCGGCCGCGGGCCTCAAGCGCTCGGGCCGCCTGCGCGAGAGCGCGTACCCGAGCGCCGTCGCGACGTGCAGCGCGAGGGGCGCGGCCACCCACGGCTCGGCGAACGCGCGGTGCATGTCGTAGTCGCCGTCGCAGGTGTTGTGCACGCACGTGGCGTTGAGCGAGTGGTTCACCGCGAGGCCCCACAGGGGCATCGCCGCGAGCACGAGCGCGTCGTAGGCGATCGAGTACGCGCGCGGGCCCCGCTCGCGCACGCGGCGGTAGCCCCGCACGACCGCGAGCGCCGCGAGCGAGAGGGCGCAGAGGCCCACCGCCACCTCGACGCCCGGCAGCGAGCGCAGCGCCGCGACCGTGAGCATCACGAGCGCGGCGCCGAGGGGCAGCGCCCAGCCCACGGTGGTGAACGTGACGAGCGCCAGGTCGCGGAGCTTGGAGCGTCGAGGTTCCATCGCGGCGACAGCGTACAGGAGGCGCCCCCTCGCGCGCACGGAGCGCCCTGCGCGAACGGTCGCGGGCGAGGGACGGCACGTCGAAAACTCGGGGCGAGCCTCGCGGCCGTGGGATGATCCGTTCATGACGAAGGTCGTGGGGCCGCCGGGCGTGCTGGTGGCCATCGAAGGGATCGACGGCGCGGGCAAGTCCACGCAGGTGGCGCGCGTGGCCGAGGCGCTCGAGCGCGAGGGCTACCGCGTGGTGCGCACCCACGAGCCCACCGACGGACCCCACGGACGCAGGCTCCGCGCGTCGGCGAGCGCCGGACGCCTCTCGCCCGAAGAGGAGCTCGAGACCTTCGTCGCCGATCGCAGGGAGCACGTCGAGACGCTGCTCCGCCCGTCGCTCGACGCGGGCGCCGTGGTGCTCGTCGACCGCTACTACTTCTCGTCGATGGCGTACCAGGGCGCGCGGGGCCTCGACCCCGCGGAGATCCAGCGGCGCAACGAGCGCTTCGCCCCCCGGCCCGACCTGCTGGTGATCCTGCGCGTCGACCCCCGCGCGGGCGTCGAGCGCGTGAACGCGCGCGGCCGGGGCAACCTCTTCGAGCGCGAAGAAGACCTGCGCCGCTCGGCCGCGATCTTCGACGCGATCACCGAGCCCGCACCCCTGCGCATCGACGGAGCGCTCGCGCCCGAGGAGGTCACCGGGCGCATCCTCGCGGCCCTGCGCCCGCTGCTCGCGCGGTGACTCAGACGCCCTCGGGCCAGCGCACCTCGGGCCAGGGCCTCCCCGGCTTCGCGAAGAGGTAGCCCTGGAGCAGCCCGCACCCGAACGACTGGAGCGTGCGGTACTCCTCGACGGTCTCGATGCCCTCGGCGATCACGTCGGCGCCGAGCTCGCGGCAGAGGGTGATCACGGCCGACACGAGCTTGGCCCGCGTGGGCGACGTGTCGATGCCGCGCACGAGCTCCATGTCGATCTTCACGATCTCGGGCTGGAGCAGCACGAGGCTCTGGAGCCCCGCGTAGCCCGCGCCGAGGTCGTCGACGGCGACGCGGTACCCGAGGGCGCGCAGCGCGGTGACCTTCTCGCGCACCGAGCGCATGTCGTGGAGCGAGGCCCGCTCGGTGATCTCGAGCACCACGCGGCGCGCGAAGGCCGAGAGGGGCGCGTCGGGCGAGAACAGGTCGGGGTCGTCGAGGGAGCTCGGGTGCAGGTTCACCAGCACGGTCAGGTCGTCGGGCGCGTCGCGTAGCATCGCCGCCACGCGCTCGCGGATGCGCCGGTCGAGCTCTCGCGCGCGGGAGAGGCGCTCGGCCAGCTCGACGAAGGCGCCCGCGTGGGGCACCGTCGGCTCGCTCGTGCGCACGAGGCACTCGTAGGCGAACACGCCGCGGCGCGCGGGCGCCACCACGGGCTGCAGGGCCATCCACAGGCCCTCGACCGCGCGCTCGTAGCGGGCGTGGGCCTCGAGCACCTCGGGGTCGGGCGGGGGCTTGAGCGTCGGCGGGGTGAGCACGCCCTGGCGCCGCTGCTCGACGGCGTCGTGCAGGCTGCCGATGAGGTCGCGCGCGCTGCAGGGCTTCTGCAAGAAGCGAAAGATGCCCGCGTGGTTCACGGCGTGGATGGCCGTGTCGAGGCTCGCCCTGCCCGTGAGCAGGATGCGCATGGTGTACGGGCGCTCGCGGCGGATGCGGGCGAGAAAGTCGGACCCGCTCATCTCGGGCATCGACTCGTCGGAGACCACCACGTCGAAGTCGTGCTGCGCGACCATCGAGAGCGCGTCGGAGGGGGAGTTGGCCGCCATCACCTCGAAGGGCTCCCGCGACAAGATCCGGCGGATCGCGGCGGTCATCTGTGGCTCGTCGTCGACGAAGAGCACCTTCGCCCTGGCTGGGCGCGCATCACGTTCGAAACCAGCGGTCATGGTCATGGGAGCCTCGCACGGAGCTTCATCGGCAGGCCACCCGCGGAGCTTGAGTCTCGAACAACACCGCCCGCGCTTTCCGCCCCGGCGCGCCGTGCGCGGGGCCCGTGAGAAGCGCCTCGCGGCCCGCGCGGGGCCGCTGTATCGTCGCGCCGATGCCACCCCCCGAGGCGCCCCCGCCCAACGTGACGGTCGTGCAGCGCGACGCTCTTGGCGCCACGCTCTCGGCCACGCGTCGAAGACCGCAACTTCAGTGGACCGACGCCGCGGGCCCCCACGCCGCCCCCCTCGACGGCCGCGCGGTGCTGGGCTCGGCCGCGGGCGTGGACATCGCCGTCAACGACCCCGCGGTCTCGCGGCTTCACATGGAGCTCGAGGCGCGCGACGACGGGGTGTGGGTGCGCGACCTCGGGAGCCGCAACGGCACCTTCGTCGAGGGCGTGCTGGTGCAGTCGGCGCGCGTGCCCGACGGGGGACGTCTGCAAGCCGGCTCGACGACCTTCACGGTGAGCTACGAGCCCGCGCCCGCGCCCGTGGACCTCTGGCCCGGCGAGCGCTTCGGCCCGCTGCTCGGCCGCTCGGTGGCGATGCGCGAGCTCTTCGCGCGGCTCGCCCGCGTGGCGCCCACCGACTCGACGGTGCTCCTGCACGGCGAGACGGGCACGGGCAAGGAGCTCGTCGCCGAGGCCCTGCACGCCGCGTCGCCGCGCGCGCAGCAGCCCTTCGTGATCGTCGACTGCGGGGCGCTGCCCGAGAACCTGCTCGAGAGCGAGCTCTTCGGCCACGCGAAGGGCGCGTTCACCGGGGCCACCGCGGCGCGCGCGGGCGCGATCGAGACGGCCGACGGGGGCACGGTCTTTCTCGACGAGGTGGGCGAGCTGCCGCTCGCGATGCAGCCCAAGCTCCTGCGCGCGCTCGAGGCGCGCGCGGTGCGGCGTCTCGGCGAGAGCGCCTACCGCAAGGTCAACGTGCGCTTCGTCTCCGCCACGCACCGCGACCTGCGCGCCATGGTCAACCAGGGCGCCTTCCGCGAGGACCTCTACTTTCGCCTCGCGGTGCTGCCCATCACCATCCCCCCGCTGCGCCAGCGCACCGAGGACATCGCCCTGCTCGTGCAGCACTTTCTCCCGCCGGGCGCCGCGGGGGCGCTGCCGCCCGAGCTCGTGCGCGAGCTCTCGTCGCGGCCGTGGCTCGGCAACGTGCGCGAGCTCAGAAACTTCGTCGAGCGCGCCGTGGCCCTCGGCGCGAAGGAGGCCCTGGCGATGGCCTCCGAGGGCGCGCCCCGCCCCGCCGGGCAACAGGGCGCGGCGCCCGCGGTCGACCTCGACCAGCCCTTCAAAGACCTGCGCGAGCGGTGGCTCGACCACCTCGAGCGCGAGTACATCTCGGGGCTCCTCGCGCGCCACCAGTGGAACGTCTCCGCCGTCGCGCAGGCCGCGGGCCTCGACCGCACGTACGTGCACCGTCTCATTCGCAAGCACGACCTCGAGCGCGCGTGAACGCGCATTGACGTCGCCCCCGCGGGGACGATACTCCGCGGCCATGAGCGACACCCACGAGAAGCACGCGCACGGCCACGGCCACGAGCCCGAGGCGCCCCTCGACGTGCGCGAGCGCGGCGCGCCGGTCAACGGCCAGCCCCAGTTCATGGACCGCAGGCTCTTCATGCAGCTCCTGGCGTTCGAGTGCGCGGGCGACCCCGCGGCGACGGTGCGGGCGGTGGGCTCGTCGCTGCACGACGCCAAGGTCCCCTCGGTGGTGTACGAAGACGTGAACGACCCCCGCGGCCTCGCGGTGCTCACCTGGTCCGAGGACCCGTCGCACTTCGTCCGCGCGGTGCGCCCCCACCTCGCGCGCGAGGGCCTCACGCTCCGCCCCGAGTTCACCATGCTGGGCCGCTCGTACAGCTCGGGCTTCGAGAGCGACCTCGCCTTCTGGCTCCTCGAGCGCCCGGTGAAGACCGTGCTCCACGAGCAGAACGCGTGGGCCGTGTGGTACCCGCTGCGCCGCACCGGGGCCTTCAACCGCCTCGAGGGCCGCGAGCAGGGCGCCATCCTCCGCGAGCACGGCGCCATCGGGCACCGCTACGGCACCGCCGACCTCGCCCACGACGTGCGCCTCGCCTGCCACGGCCTCGACGCGCGCGACAACGAGTTCATCATCGGCCTCATCGGCCGCGAGCTCTACCCCCTCTCGCATGTGGTGCAGGCCATGCGACGCACCCGGCAGACCGCCGAGTACATGGAGCACATGGGGCCCTTCTTCGTCGGGCACGTGGCCTGGCGCAATCAATAGTCCTTCCGACCGGGCCGAGCCTTCGACTACACTCCGCGGCCGATTTCACCCGACGAGAGGGGAGTTTCCGATGCACGACGAAGACATGGCGATCCTGAAGTCCCTCGTGGCGGTGGCGTGGGTCGACGGCCGCGTGGCCGGCGAGGAGCGCGAGCACATCGAGGCGCTCATCAACGCCTTCGGCGCGAGCGACGCCGAGGCCGAGGCCGTGCGCGAGTTCGCCAAGACGCCCCGCACGCTCGCCGACATCCCCATCACCGAGCTCTCGGCCGACGACCGCCGCACGCTGCTCAACCACGCCGTGGTGCTCACGTACATCGACGGCGAGCAGACGGCCGACGAGAAGAAGCTCATCGAAGACCTGCGCGGCGCGCTGCGCATCCCCGAGGGCGAGGCCTCGCGCATCATCGAGGCCGCCGAGGCGCGGGTGAAGCGCCTGCTCCAGCTCAGCGCCTGACGGTCACTCCGCCATCCCGAGCTGGTCCTCGAGGAAGGTGAACATCCTCACCCACGACCGCACCTGGTCGGAGCGCTGCATCCCCGCCCCGTGGCCGACGTTGCGCTCCATGTAGAAGTAGATCGGCCGGTCGCCCGACTGGGCCTCTTGGAGCCGCGCGGCGAACTTGGTCGAGTGGCCCCAGTAGACGCGCGTGTCGTGGTCGGCCGTGCTGACCCACACCGCGGGGTAGCGCGCGCCGTCGCGCACGCGGTGGTACGGCGAGTACGCGTAGAGGTAGCGGAAGTCGTCGGGGCTCTCGGGCGTGCCGTACTCCGACGTCCAGATCTCGGCTGGCGGAAAGCGGTGGAACCGCACCATGTCGTAGAGCCCCACGTCGGCCGCCGCCGCGCGGAACGCGTCGGGGCAGCGCGTGACCATCGCCCCCATGAGCAGCCCCCCGTTCGACCCGCCGTGGATCGCGATGCGCTCGGGCGCGCTCACCCCGCTCGACGCGAACCACCGGATGGCCGCTTCGAAGTCTTCGAACACGTGGCGCTTGTTCTCGCGCGAGCCCGCGCGGTGCCACGCCTCGCCGAACTCGCTGCCGCCGCGCAGGTTCGCCACCGCGTACACCCCGCCGCGCTCGAGCCAGTAGAGCGCCTGGCGCGTGAAGCGCGGCGAGAGCGCGATGTTGAAGCCCCCGTAGCCGTTGAGCAGCACCGGGTTGCGCCCGTCGCGCGCCATGCCCCGGCGGTGCATGTAGAAGACGTTGACGTCCGTGCCGTCGGCCGAGCGCGCCGTCGCGCGAGAGAGCTCGTAGCGCGAGGCGTCGAAGTCCATCGCGGGCGCGTCGACGAGCCGCGGGGCGGGCGCGCGCGTGTCGAGCGTGAGCACCGTCGAGGGCACGAAGAACGACGTGAAGAGCATCGCCACCAGGGCGCCGTCCTCCTGCGCGCCGAGCGAGGCCACCGACCCCTCGGCGGGCAGCGCCACCTCGCCCTGCGCGCGCCCGTCGAGGTCGAAGAGCCGCACCTTCGAGACCACGTTCTCGAGGTAGCGCGCCACCATGCGCTCGCCCGCGAGGGCCGTCTCTTCGAGGGGGTGCTCCCCCTCGGGGATCATCGTGCGCCACGGCCCCGCGGGCGCGAGCGAGAGCGACGACACGCCGCCCGACGGAGCCCCCGCGCGCATCAGCGCGTCGACGGGCGCCCACAGCACGCGGTAGCGCGGGGCGTCGCGGTTGGTCGTGAGGTAGAGCCTCCCGCGGTAGACCGTGGCCTCGTTGAGGCTCTCGTGCCCCACGGCCACCGGCACCGCGCGCGGGCGTTGCCCCTCGGGCACGCGCGCGCGGCGGTCGACGAGAAAGACGTCGTAGCGCGACCAGCCCTTGAAGAGGTTGACCACGAGCCAGCGCCCGTCGGACGACACCGCGGGCGACGGCGACTCGGTGCGCTCCGAGCCCTCGAAGACCATCGGGTCGGCCGACCCGTCGGGCGCCGCGCTCATGCTGTGAAAATAGAGCCGGTGCCAGTACGTGTCGGGCCGCTCGGCGTCCCAGCCGGGCTCGCTCTCGCGGGGGTAGCGCGTGTAGTAGAAGCCCGACTCGTCGGGCAGCCACGAGAGCCGGCACCACTTGGTGTGCGCGATGGCGACGTCGAGCACGGCCCCCGTCGCCACCTCGAGCACGCGCAGCACCGTGCGCTCGTCGCCGTTCTGCGACACGCCGAAGGCCACGTAGCGCCCGCGCGGAGAGGGCGAGTACCAGTCCATCGCCGCGCGCTCGCCGAAGCGCGTCGGGTCGACGAGCACGCGCGCGTCGCGGCCCTCGGCGCCCGCGTCGACCGCCACCAGCGAGGGCTGCTCGCGGCCGGGCTCGCGGCGGCGGTCGAGCACCCGCCGGCCCGCCACCGTGGGCGACGCGAGCGCGCCGATGTCCGAGAGCCGGGCGAGGCGCTCCTCCATGCCGGGACGCGCGTGCGCCGCGAGGTAGCGCTCGCTGCGTGAGGTCTGCCGCTCGATCCACGCGCGCGTGAGAGCCGAGTCCTCTTCGAGCGCGCGGTAGGGGTCGCGCACCTCGGCGCCGTGCAGCGTCTCGGTCACGGCGCCCGCGCGCGCGAGGCGGTTCCACGCGGCGAGGTCGTCGGCGGGCGCGGCGGCGTCGGGCGCCTGCGCGACCGCGGGCGGGCGCGTGACCGAGGGCCTCGGCGCGGGCGCGCGGTGACACGCGGCGAGGAGCGCGAGCGACGCGAGGGGGCGCTTCATGGTGCCCACCGTCCATGGCCGAGCCGGGCGGGGGTCGTCAAGAGCGCGGCCGTAGACGGGCGATGAGAAATCTCATGGCCCAGCTACAGGGCCGCCGCCACGCGCCGTCATTCAGGGTTGCAGCGCGCTGAGGACCTCACGAGGGAGACGCGCCGCTGCCGCGGGGCGCGCGTGCGCCGGGTCCGCGCGTCGAGGTCCTCGAGGCACCGCCATGCGTACGACGCTCCTCTGTCTCTCGCTCTCGATCACCCTCGCGGCCTGCGCGCCTGACGACCCGCGGCCCGCCGCGCAGCAATCGACCTCGGAGGTTGGCAGCGCGGGCGATCCCTCGCACGCGTGCGTCGACGCCGACCACGACGGCTTCGGCGACTGGTGCGCGCGCGGCCTCGACTGCGACGACGCCGACCCGAGGACCACCAACGAGTGCTTCCGCTGCGCCGAGCCTGCGGAGAACTGCGCGTGCGACGAGGGCGCGCGGCCGGTCGCGTGCGACGTCGACCGCAACGGCCCCGTCATCCCCGTCACCTGCTACGTCGGCCAGCGCACCTGCGTGCGCGGCCACTGGAACCGCTGCACCGCCTACGCCCGCCGCTTCGAGTAGCTCAACCCCTCACCACCGCCTGTGAGAGTATCCGCGGCGTGCATGACGCCGACCTGACCCCCTCGCCGCGCGTCGAGGTGCCCGACGCGCCGCGGCCCGGCGCGGGGCTCTCCCCGTGGCTGCGCGACGCCACCCGCGCCCTCGCCGAGACGCTCTTCGCCACCGACGACGGGCCCGCCCCCGCCGACCGCGTCGACTGGCTCTGCGACGACCTCGACGACTTCATGGCCCGCTCGGGCGCGCGCGCCCTCGCCCTCTACCGCCTGTGCGCCGTCGCCGTGACGTGGCTCGCCCCGCTGCACGCACGAAAGCTCGGGCCCTTTCACTCGCTCGACTTCGCCACGCGCGCCGAGGCCCTCGAGCGCATGGAGCGCGGCCCCCTCGGCATGGCCGTGTTCGGCGCCAGGACCATCCTCTGCGTGGTCTGGTACGAGCACCCCGCGACCGCTCGCTCGGTCGGGCACGACGGCCGCTGCCTCGGGGGCGCGCGATGACCGCGGGCGCGTACCGCTCGGGCCGCGACCACGGCCGTGACCTCGCGCTCGACGCCGACGCGGTGGTGGTGGGCTCGGGCGCGGGCGGCGCCACCGTGGCCACCGAGCTCGCGCTCTCGGGCCTGCGCGTGGTGGTGCTCGAAGAGGGGCCCAACGTGCCCGCGCAGCTCCTCGGCGCGATGCGCCCCAGCGAGTCGATGCGGCACGTCTGGCGCGACGGCGCCGTCACCGCCGCGATCGGCCTCGGCGACACGCCCACCATCAACGTCACCATGGGGCGCTGCGTGGGCGGCTCGTCGGTGCTCACGGGGGGCGTGTGCTTCCGCATCCCCGACCCCGTGCTCGCCCACTGGACCCGCGAGCTCGGCCTGCACGGATACACCCCGCGCGAGATGGAGCCCTTCTTCGAACGCGTCGAGCGCGCCATGCACGTCGAGACCGTGCCCGAGGCCCTGCGCTCTCGCTCGACGCGCCTCTTCGCCGAGGGCGCGCGCAAGCGAGGCTTCGCGCTCGAGCCCATGCGCCGCAACACGAAGGGCTGCGACGGCTGCGGGCGCTGCAACTTCGGCTGCCCCCACGGCGCCAAGATGAGCGTCGACCTGAGCTACCTGCCGCGCGCCGTGGCCGCGGGCGCCGACGTGTGGTCGCACGCGCTCGTCGACCGGGTGATCGTCGAGGGGGGCCGCGCCGTCGGCGTGCGCGGGCGGCTGCTCGACCGCGACGGCAGCCGCCCCGGCTCGCGGCTCACCGTGCGCGCGCCGCGGGTGGTGCTCGCGTGCGGCGCGTGGCTCACGCCGGGCATCCTTCAGCGCAGCCGCATCGGGCACCCGCGCTGGGTCGGGCGCGGCATGACCCTGCACCCGGGCTTTCGCGTGATCGCGCGCTTCGACCAGCCCGTCGAGGGGTGGAAGGGCGCCCTCCAGAGCGCCTGGAGCGGCGCGTTCGAGCGCGAGGGCATCACGCTCACGGGGCTGTTCATCCCCGCGGGCGTGCTCGGCGCGACGATGCCCGGCGTCGGCCCCGAGCACACGCGCAACGCGGCGAACATCGGGCACCTCGCGATGTTCGGGGGCATCCTCCACGACGAGGGCGGCGGCACCGTGCACCGCTGGTTCGGGCGCGACCCGCTGGTGACCTACCGCATGACAGCCCACGACCGCGCGCGCATCCCGCGCATCGTGACGATCATGGCCGAGACCTTCTTCGCGGCCGGGGCGCGCGAGGTCTTTCTGCCCGTGCTCGGCATGCGGGGCGTCGACGCCGACGGGCTCGCGAAGGTGCCGTGGGAGAAGGTCCGCGGGCGGCAGATCGAGTGCACCTCGCAGCACCCGCTCGGCAGCGCGCGCATGGGCTCGTCGGAGCACAACTCCGTCGTCGACGCCGACGGCAGGGTGTGGAACGTGCCGGGCCTCTGGGTCGCCGACGGGAGCATCCTGCCGACGAGCCTCGGCGTGAACCCGCAGCTCTCGATCATGTCGGTGGCGACGCGCGTCGCGTGGCGCATGAGGGACTGACCTTCGGGCTGCATCGCCCGCCTCGCGTGCGGTATGGTCCCCCGCGCCATGAGCACCTTCGAGTATCAGGACATCCTCCCCCTCGGCCACGACGACACGCCCTTTCGCCTCGTCACGAAGGACCACGTCTCGACCTTCGAAGCGCTCGGCAGGACCTTCTTGAAGGTCGAGCCCGAGGCGCTCACCCTGCTCGCGCGCGAGGCCATGCGCGACATCGCGCACCTGCTCCGGCCCGGCCACCTCGCGCAGCTCCGCAAGATCCTCGACGACCCCGAGGCTTCCGCCAACGACCGCTTCGTGGCGCTCGACCTCCTCAAGAACGCCTCCATCGCGGCGGGGGGCGTGCTCCCGATGTGCCAGGACACCGGCACCGCCATCGTGATGGGCAAGAAGGGCCAGTACGTGTTCACCGGCGGCGGCGACGAGGCGGCGCTCGCGCGCGGCGTCTGGGACACGTACCGCGCGTGCAACCTGCGCTACTCGCAGCTCGCGCCGATCGACATGTACACCGAGGTCAACACGGGCTCGAACCTGCCCGCGCAGATCGAGATCGGCGCCGTCGACGGCGACGCGTACAAGTTCCTCTTCATGGCCAAGGGCGGAGGCTCGGCCAACAAGAGCTACCTCTATCAAGAGACCAAGGCCCTCTTGAATCCCTCTTCGCTGATGGCCTTTCTCGAGAAGAACCTGAAGTCTCTCGGCACCGCCGCGTGCCCGCCCTACCACCTCGCCGTGGTCGTCGGAGGCACCTCGGCCGAGCACACCCTCAAGGTCGCCAAGCTCGCTTCGGCGCGCTACCTCGACACCCTCCCCCGCGAGGGCAACAAGCTCGGGCGCGCCTTTCGCGACGTCGAGCTCGAGGCGAAGGTGCTCGAGCTCGCGCAGAAGACGCACATCGGCGCGCAGTTCGGCGGCAAGTACTTCTGCCACGACGTGCGGGTGATACGCCTCCCCAGGCACGGCGCGTCGTGCCCGGTGGGCATCGCGGTGTCGTGCTCGGCCGACCGACAGGCCGTGGCGAAGATCGATCGAGAGGGCGTGTGGCTCGAGGCGCTCGAGCGCGACCCGGCGCGCTTTCTCCCCGACACCACCCACGAGGACCTCGGCGGCGACGTGGTGAAGGTCGACCTCTCGCGCCCCATGAGCGAGATCCGCGAGACGCTCTCGAAGTACCCCATCAAGACCCGGCTCTCGCTCACCGGGCCGATGATCGTCGCGAGAGACATCGCCCACGCGAAGATCAAGGAGCGCCTCGACCGCGGTGAGGGGATGCCCCAGTACATGAAGGACCACGCGGTCTACTACGCGGGGCCCGCGAAGACGCCCGAGGGGTACGCGTCGGGCTCGTTCGGGCCCACCACCGCGGGGCGCATGGACGCCTACGTCGATCTCTTTCAGTCGCAGGGCGGGAGCATGGTGATGCTCGCCAAGGGCAACCGCTCGCCCGCGGTGACCGAGGCGTGCAAGAGGCACGGTGGCTTCTACCTGGGCTCCATCGGCGGACCGGCGGCGCGGCTCGCGCAGGACTGCATCAAGAAGGTCGAGGTGCTCGAGTACCCCGAGCTCGGGATGGAAGCGGTCTGGCGCATCGAGGTGGTGGACTTCCCCGCGTTCATCGTGGTCGACGACAAGGGCAACGACTTCTTCGCGGACATCCTCGGAAGCGCTCCCTCGAAGCGCCTCGCCGTCGCGCAGTGACCCTCGGGCGCCGCACGCAGGAGGAGCGACGCGAGGCCACGCGCGACGCGCTGCTCGGGGCCGCCGTGGCCCTCGTGGCCGAGCGCGGCATCGAGGCGACGACCCTCTCCGACGTGGCCGAGCGCGCGGGCGTTTCGAAGGGCGCGCTCACCCACCACTACGAGAGCAAGGAGGCCCTGCTCGACGCCGTGCTCGACCGCGCCGCCTCGCACCTCGAGCGCGCCCTCACCGCCGCGTGGGACCCGACGGCCCCGCCCTTCCCCCGCTTGCGAAAGGCCCTCGCGGCGCTCGTGGCCGCGGGCGAGGAGCGCGCCCCCGAGCTCCGCGCGCTCGTGGCCTTCGCCGCGCAGGGCGCCCACGACGCCCACCTCGGCGCGCACGTGCGCCGGCGCGTCGAGGCCGTCGAGCGGGTCTTCGCCGACGGCCTCTCGCTCACCCTCGCGGAGCTCCACGCGCAGCCCCGCGTCGCGCCCGAGGCCCTGTGCCGCGTGCTCGTGGCCTCGGTGCTCGGCACCGCGCTGCGCCCCGGCGACGCCCCGAGCGACGCGCGCGACGTGCGGCGGCTCTGGGAGGCCGCGATCGTGGCGGCGATCGATCCCTTCGTGGTAGAGGCGCCCTGATGGCGATGGATCGCGAACAGCGGCGCGCGCAGATCCTCTCGGTGGCGACCGAGGTGTTCGCCGAGAAGGGCTACCACGACGCGCGCATCGACGACATCGTGGTGCGGGCGGGCATCGCGCGCGGCACCTTCTACCTCTACTTCGAAGACAAGCGCGCGATCTTCGAGCACATCGTCGACTCGTTCCTCCAGCGCCTCGACGACGCCATTCGGGTCATCGAGCTCGACGACCCGAACGCGCGACCCGGCGACCAGCTCCGCGACGACCTCCTGCGCGTGGTGGCCCTCTTCGCCGCCGAGCCGCAGCTCGCGCAGATCCTCCTCTCGGCCGCGGTGGGCCTCGACGCCGACTTCGACCGCAAGCTCCTGGCCTTCTACGACGCGCTCGCGGCGCTGCTCGAGCGCGCGCTCACCGAGGGCGAAGAGGCCGGGCTCCTGCGCCCCGGCAACCGCCGCGTGCGGGTCTTCTGCGTGATGGGCATCATCAAGGAGCTGCTCTACCAGCTCGTGCTGCGCAAGACCGAGGCGTCGCCCGACGAGCTCGTCGACGTGATGCTCGACCTCGTGGCCCACGGCCTCTTCACCGAGACGGGCGCCCGCGCGCTGCGGGGGTGAGACCAACCGCAGGTCCATCTGGCCGCTTTCGCGGAGCCCCCACCCAACGCTGCCGCGCGCCTTGGCGGAGCCCCCACCCA
>JBDHVF010000111.1:0-14547 GCA_039809605.1 Polyangiales bacterium
CGCATCGCCTGGAGCGTCTGGTTGATGTTGTCGATGTGGTGCCGCGCGCGCTGCACGTGGTCGGCGTAGCGCGCGTTGGTGCCCGCGCGCTGCTGAAACTGCTGGAGGAAGTCGCGCGCGTGCTCGAGGTCGGCGATCTGCCCGCCGAGGTAGCTCATGTTGAGCACGCCGAGGTTGTAGTACGCGTCGGGCCGGTTGGCGTCGATCGTACGGGCGCGCTCGTACTCCTGCTGCGCCTGCGTGAGGAGCCCGGGGCGCTGGTCCTCGGGGGTGGCGTCGACGCGGGCGAGGCCGCGCAGCGCGACGCCGAGGCCGATGTGCGCGTCGTAGCTGTCGTTGCGCAGCTCCACCGCGTGCTGAAAGGCATCACGCGCGTCGGCGAACCCGCGGAACGAGAGGTTGATCGTGCCGTAGTTCACCCAGGCTTCGAACATGTTCGGGTTGAGCTGGTAGGCCCGCTGAAAGTGCCCGAGCGCCTTGATGATCTCGCCGCGGCGGATGTCGATGATCCCCCACGTGTTGTGGATGTCGGCCATGAACCCGCGCACGTCGGCCGTGAGCTCCGCCTGCGCGGCCTGGGCCACCTGCGCGGCCTGCGCGCACACGAGGCCGGCGAGAAAGATCCGCTGCGAGTTGGGGTCGTCGCCCGCCTGCTGCAGGTACGTGAGCGCGAGCTGGTTGCGCGCCGGCAGGTAGCGGTCGTCGAGCGCGAGGGCCGCGCGGATGTTGCGGATCACCTCGCCCCACTGCTGGTCGGTCGTGGGCCCGGCCTCGCGGAGGATCATCGCCAGGTTGGTGTACCCCTCGACGCAGTGCGTGGGGTCCTGGCGGATGGCCTCTTCGAAGGTCGTGCGCGCGGTGCTCACGTCGTGGCGGCGGTAGGCCTGCACGCCGAGCTCCACCTTCGCGCGGCAGTAGTTGCCGTTGCCGGCCTGCACCGCGCGGTTGAGCGACTGCGTGGCCTGGTCGGTCATGTTGCACCGCAGGTACACCATCCCGCGGTTGAACCACGCCTCGGGGAAGTTCCCGTTGGGCTGGGCCTGCGCGGCGGCTTCGAAGCGCCCCGCGATCTCGTTGCAGACGTCGGGCGTCCAGTCGCCGCGGCCGCTGTTCGCGTCGTCGTGCGTGCGCATCGCCTGCGCCGCCTCGTTGAAGCGCGTGTTGGCGTCCTGGTTGACGGTCGCACCCGACGCCGTGGTCACGGTCTGGCCCGTGGTGGGGTGCACCGCGGGCGTCGTCGAGCGGGTCTGCGAGCTGCCGCAGGCCGTCGCGAGGAGCGCCAGCGCCAGCGTGAGGTTGGTCTTCTTCATGGCGTTCACGTCGCTCCTCTCAGTTGGTCCCGCCCTGCGTGCCGCCCTCGGAGCTGCTGCTCTGGCCCTCTTCGTCGGCGGCCTCGGCGGCGGTCTGGAGCTGGTACACGGGCCGGCTGTCGGTCGGCCGCGAGAACACGAGGTTGGGCTCCACGCGCACCTCGTCGGCGACGGGGAAGCGCTGGCGGTCGATCTCGTTGAGCTCGCGCTCGCAGAGGTGCGTCCACTCGTTGAACCAGTGCACCGAGGTCGACGTGCGGATGCACCGCAGGAAGCCCTCGGTCGCGATGTTGACGAAGCGCTGCGTCTGCTCGTCGCGGAGCACGTTGTAGGCGTCGAGCAGCTCGGGGTTGCGCGCCACGTCGGGCGGCGGCGGCGCCGTGCGGATGTACGTGGCGAAGTAATAGAACATGTCCGCCAGGCGGGCGTTGGCGGCCACCTCCCAGTTGGGCACGTGCATGTTCACCACGGTGGTGTACTGCCGCGTGGCGTCTTCGTTGAGGAAGCGCATCTGCTCGGCGATGAACGGCTGGAGCGTGCGCTGCGCCCACGCGTCGTACGCGCGGCGCGTGCCCGCGCCGTGGTAGACCGGCAGGCGGCGGGTCTTGAAGCGCTGGTAGGTCACCTCGGCGAGGTAGAAGCGCGCCTCGGCGACGGCCTCCTTGCTCTTGTCGACCGCGTCGCCCTCGACGTTGTCCTCGAGCTGCTGGCGGATGGTCGCCTCGCCCGCGGGGTGCTCGCCCTCGCCCCAGAGCGTCACGGCCTGGGTGAAGTACTGCGTGGCCTGGCGCTCGTCGTTGAGGTTCCAGTAGCCGCGCGCGAGGGCCACGGCGCCCTGGATCTTCTGGTCGAGCGTGCCCTGCGCCGCGTACGTGCGCATGAAGTTGCCGTAGTGGCGCACCACGTCGTTCCACGCGGTGCGGATCTCGGCGTCGCGCTGGTGGCGCTCGTCGGAGCCGCTCACGGGCTGACGCTTCAGCCGCGCCACGCGGTCGGTGTAGATCTGCCCGATCGAGAACACGACGTTGGCGGCGTCGCGGCGGCGCGAGGCCTCGTTGCCGAAGTAGCGCGCGAACTTCTGCGCGTTGTCGAGGGCCTGCGTCTCCTCGCCGAGGCCGATGCGGAAGATCGTCGCCTGGCGGAGCGCGTCGGCGGCCTGCGCCACCGGGTCCTCCTCGGCCTGGTGCGTGACGCGCGCGGCCTCGCGGGCGGCGTTGACGGCCTCCTGGCGGTGCGTGTGCACGTACTCGGCGTACTGCTCGTAGAGCTCCGCCGCGCGGCGGAACACCTGGATCGCGTGGTAGTTGCCCGCGAGGCGGTAGAGCGCGCGCTGCGCCCACGTGCTGTTACGCGGGAGGAAGATCTGCACGAGGCGCTCGCGGATGCGCATCGAGCGACCGAGCTGGAAGGCCGCGTCGCTCTCGATCGCGGCGTTGTAGAGCATCTCGTCGAGGCGGCCGCACTCGCGGTGCGTCCTCACGATGCGCACGTACTCCTGGCTCGCCTCGCCGTGACGCCCGCTGCTCGCGAGGGCCTCGGCCTTCTTGCGGAGGATCTGGCACTGGAGCTCCTCCATGCGGTGGCAGAAGTCCTCGTGCTGGGGGCGCGCCGCGGGGGTGCAGAAGGTCGAGACGAAGCGGGGCACCTCCTCGCCCATGGAGTCGAAGCACGCGGGGCGCTGGGGGTTCCACATCGAGCCCATGACGTTGAGGGCGTCGAGGTAGAGGTCGGCCGAGATCTCGCGGAGGTTCTCGGGGTCGGGCGTGTCCGCGGGCGAGTTCGCCACGTCGCGGAAGATGGTCGCCGCCTCTTCGAAGTGGTTGGCGTTGTAGAAGAGGTACGCGCGGCGGTACTTGATCGTGATCATCACCGTGCGCGGGTCCTGGCCCTCGATGGCCGGGGGCTGGCCCTGCTGGTTCTGCACGAAGCACACGTAGCGCGTGAACGCGCGGAGCATGCCCTGCTCCTCGCGGTTCAGGTCACGCGGCACCATGCGCGCGCGCTCCTGCGCGAGCCGCTGGGCCTCGGTGAGGTTGCGCTGCGCGTTCGCCTGGCGCGTGCGCTCGGCGCCGCGGTCGCCGCGGTGCGTGGCCTCCTGGTTGAGCGTGCTCGCGAACTGCTCGTTGTAGCAGAGCACGGCCTTGTACGAGGCGTCCTCGGTGTACTCGCCCTGCGGGTTCATCTCGACGACGGCGTCGTACGCGGGGCCGCACTCGCGGAAGTTGCGCGCGTCGCGCAGCATGTCGGCGCGGTAGTACGCGATGCGGTAGCGCGTGGGCCAGTCGGCGCGCTGGTACTCGGGGAACTCCACCTGGTCGAAGTCGGGGAACTCGTCGAGGATCTTCTGGTAGAGCTCGCCGACCATGCGCATGGTCTCGGGGTTGTGCGTGCCGCGCGTCTGCTGCGCGCCCTCGGCGCTGCGCCCGATGGCCTCGAGGTGCCAGTGCGACGCCACGTCGAAGGTCACGCGCGCCGCGTGGTTACGGCACTGGGCCTTGACCTCGGTCGAGCGCTGCGAGTTGCGGTACGTGTTGTACACGTCGATCAGGCGCATCACCTCGGTCATCTGCTCGGGCTTGGGCCGCGAGGCGACCACGGCGCGCGCGACCTGCGACTGCCAGAAGCAGAGCTTGTCGTCGCTCGAGCGCGACTCCATCAGCGTGTGGTACATCGCGATGGAGTTCGGCCACTGGCCGTTGTCGTGGTAGAGCTCCGCGAGCTTCTCGAACATGTCGTACGCGTTCGCCTCGTCGGCGGCGTAGCGGCGGAAGGTGTTGAGGGCGTTGGTGGGGTTCAGCGGGTGCTGCGCGCTGCCGTACACCTGCGCGTAGACGGTCACGAGCTCCATGCGGGCGTTGCCGAGGAGCGAGCGCACCGACGGGGCGTTGGGGTGCTGGCGCCCGTACTCGATGACCTCGAAGAACTTCTGGAGCGAGCCCTCGTAGTCGTTCAGGTTGTAGAGCACCCAGGCCATCTTGTAGAGGGCGTAGCCGTAGACCTGGTTGTTCTCGTCCTGCACGGCGAGCACGCGCTCGTAGAAGAGCCGCGCGTTCTCCATCTCACCGGTGTCGAAGTAGTGCTCGGCGAACGACAGGTACGCGTTGGGCACGAAGGGCGACTGCGGGAACCGCTGGATCATCGTGCGGTAGACGCGCAGCGCCTCGTCGTGGCGGTTGGCGTCCTGGAGCGCGAAGCCCAGGTAGAACAGCGCCTGATCCATGTGATCGTAGTTGGGCGCCGTCTCGACGAGGTTCTGGAACGTGCGGATGAGCTGCTCGCGGTACTGCCCCGCCTCCTGGCGGAACTGCTGCTGCCGCTGCTGGAGCGAGGCCACCTGCGCGTCGTTGTGGGCCTGACGCGCCTGGAAGATGTCCTCCTCGAGCTCCTCGGCCGCGCCGTTCTTCGTCGTGACGAGCTCCTGGTAGTCCTCGGCGAGGCGCATCAGGGCCGGCGGGCGGTTCGGGTCGGCGGGCCGCATGCGGTTGATGAGCGCCGCGGTCAGCCGGATCTCGTTGAGGAGCAGGGCCTCGGCGCGCTGCTGCACGGTGCGGTGCAGGATGTCGCTCGTGCTGATGCGCGTGCCGGGGGCGCGGGCCTCCTTGGTCTTGTTCTTGTTCTTGTTCTCGTCGACGCGCTGCACGGCGCCGGGCAGGCCCGTCTGCGCGTGCGTGCCGAAGTGCGCGGCGCCGGCGGGGCACTCGGTGGCCCTGCCGCGCGCGTCGTCGGCGATGCACACGTTGGCGGCCACCGCGGGCACGGTGGGGATGCTCACCGTCTCGGCGGCGGCGGGTGCGTTGGTGCGGGGGCCCTGGCCCCGGCGCGGCTGCGCGACTGCGATCACGCCCGCGAGGAGCCAGACGGCCGCGAGGACCCACGCGACTCTGGGATGCGTTCCGCGAATCATGGATTCAGGTCTCCGTGGAGAGAGAGGTACGAGTCAGTCTCGCGCGACGGGGCTCGCGCAGCGGTCGATGCGTCGCGCGTGGGTGCTAACGCCCGCACCGCGAAGTGATCACCTGACGGTAGAAGCCAAGCTCGTCGCGCCAGAACTCGCCGTTGAAGGGCCAGAGGTAGTGCTCCTCGTCGGCCGTCACACGGTTCGCGCGCGACTCCTGCACGGTCACCTGCTGCTGCTGCATCTCCTGCGAGAGCTGGCCGCGGCGGGCGTTGAGGATCTCGATGAGGATCGCGGTCGCCTGGTTCTGCAGGTCGGCGAGCTCGTCGACGGCGCGCGTGTAGCGCCCGCGGGCGAGGTTGCCGGCGTTCTCGATCGCGAAGCTCTTGGCGACGGCGATGTCCTGGATGATGCGCGCGCCCACCGAGCTGTTGCGGAAGGCCTGCGGCATCTGCGCGTGGCGGCGCTCCTCGCCCTCGAGCTGGTTCACGTACTCGAGGTTGCGCAGCAGGGTGCGGTCCGAGAACGCGCTCTCGACCACCGGGCGCAGGCGCTGCGGGAGGTTGGCGTGGCCCTCGCGCACGTCCTTGAGGAAGCGGAAGAAGCTCGTGTCGTCCTGGTACTGCTGGAGGTAGCGCTCGATCTCGGGCCGCTGGTCGCCGTAGCGCTGATTGAACTGCGCGAGCACCTCCTCGGCCTCGTCGTAGCGGCAGCTCGAGAAGAAGATCACGGACTTGAGCACCAGCGACTCGGGGTACCAGGCGTTGGTGAAGAAGGGCGAGCTCAGCGTGTGGATGTTGCCGAGGGCGCGGGGGTAGTCCTGCTGGAGGAAGTACGCCCAGCTCTCTTCGAAGAGCGCGTCGAGCCAGTACTCCGAGTCGACGTCGACGTGGTTCCAGCTCTCGATGGCCGAGTCGTAGTGGCGCGTCGAGTAGTAGATGCGCGCGAGCTCGAGCCACGCGAGGTCGGCCATGCGGTCCTCGTCTTCGACGCCCTCGACGCCCTCGTCGAGCGCGTGGAGCACCTCGCGGAACGCCTCGACCGCGGGCTGCGAGCGCCGCGCGTTGACATGCGAGATGCCCTCGAAGAAGCGGGCCTGCACGTAGAACGGCGAGTTGCGCTGCACCCTGCGGAAGAGCGCGATGGCCTCGTCGTAGGCGCCGTCTTTGTACTTGCTGCGCCCCATCAGGTAGAGGAGCTGGTTGTAGAGGACGCGGTTCTCGTTGTTGTTGAACTGGTCGAGCTCTTCGGTGGGATAGCGGCCGACGCGGCGGATGATGTCCGCGGGCTCGGGGAGCTGCGACGCGAGCTGCGCGAGCCACTGGAGCGTGGCGCGGAAGTAGAGGTGCGCGTTGCCGCGCTCGACGATCTCGTCGAAGACCGCGAGCGCCGACTGGTAGAAGCCCAGGTGGTAGAGGCACTTGCCCAGGTGGAACTGCGCCTTCTGCTGGTTCGCGGGCGCGTCGCCCGTCTCGCCCTCGACCACGCGCTGGAACTGGACGCACGCCTCCTGGTAGCGCTCCTGCTGGTAGAGGCGCAGCGCGTTGGCGAGGGCCTCGCTGGGCGGTCCCTCCGCGGGGGGCGCGTCGGCCGAGCCCTGCGCGAAGTTCATGTCCGGCTGCGCCTGCTGGCCCAGCGCCGTCGTCGAAATCCCCAGCGCGACCGCCAGCGCACCCGCCCCAGCGAGGACCTTCCAGTCAACCCTGCGCACCATCACTCACTGCCTCTCTCTGTCGCGCCCCGCGGCGCGGTTGCAGACGCTCACAACGTCCATGCCAGCGCGCGCGACGAACGCACCTCGCATGAACCGGCGCGACTGTAGATGATGTCTCCCGCGGAGAGAAGCGTTTCCGAAGCGCAAGAGCAGCACCGCATTTCCTCGCGGCGCGATGGTCAGGGTTGTGACCAGCGCCGCGCCGGAGGTTGGCTTCGGAGCTCCTGCGCGGGTCGAGATGGGGGCGCCACGTGCGGTCGGAGCGTCGCTCGCGCGGGCCGCGCGGCGCCATGTTTTACGCTTGACGCCCTCGCTGCGCCGACGCTAGCGTGCGGCCGGTCTGGCGGTATGGCATGCGTGTTGCGGCGCGCCAACGTCGCAATGTTTCAAGCGTTTTCGAGGAGTCGTATGGTGGCCGTGAGGAGACTGATCGCAGCCGTGGGAGTGAGCGTCCTGGCGGGCGTTGTGGGGTGTGGCGACGCGGGCGTGGGCGATCCCTGCGCGCCGACGCGGCCCGGCGGTCAACCCTGCAACCCCAACCAGACCAACATGACGGCGGGGTGCTTCCAGGGCACCGAGATCTACCTCGAGACGCAGTCGCTCCAGTGCCGCTCGCGCATCTGCCTCGTGTACCGCTACGCCGAGGCGAGCGACATGACGGGCCGCGATCGCCCGCGCCGCGTGTACTGCACGTGCCGCTGCGGCGTGCCCGCGAGCCTCGCGAGCTCGGTCGACCAGAGCGTGCTCTGCACCTGCCCCGAGAACTTCATCTGCAAGACCGACCTCGCCGGGCCCCAGTACAACCCCGGCGTGCAGGGCTCGTACTGCATCCGTCAGGGCACCGACACCTGACGTGCCGCGCGCGAGCACGACGGCCCGCGGTCGCGCGGGCGAGGCGCTCGTGGCGCGATGGCTCGAAGACAAGGGCTACGTGATCGTCGCGCGCAACCTCAGGGTGGGCCGCGACGAGATCGACCTGCTCGCGCTCGACGGCGCGACGCTCGTCTGCGTCGAGGTGCGCGCGTGGCGCGCGGGCACCATGGTGCACCCGCTCGAGTCGATCACCGCGGCCAAGCGCGCGAGGATGCGCCGCGCGGCGATGCGCCACGCGGCCGACCGCGCGGTGAGAGACGTGCGCATCGACGTCGCCGTGGTGGTCGACGGCGCGGTCGAGCACCTCGAGGGCGCGGTGGACTTCAGCGAGGGGTGAGCAGCGCCGCGAGGGCGTCGGGCTTGAAGGGCTTGGCGAGCACGCGGCACGCGCCCTCGGCGGCGAGCCGGCGCACCTCGTGGGTCTCGACGTTGCCGCTCATCACGACGAAGCGGTCGCGGAGCTCGGGCGCGCCCTCGCGCGCGAGGCGCAGGAACTCGACGCCCGCGGGCGGGGGCATGTCCATGTCGAAGAGCACGAGGTCGAAGTCGCGGTCGCGCGCGAGCACCGCGATGCCCTCGGCGCCGCCGGCGGCGGTGACCATGCGGTAGCCCTTCGCGGACTGCAGCCGCGAGAGCGCGCGCAGGAGGAAGGCGTCGTCGTCGACGACGAGGAGCCTCGGCGAGGGGCGGTCGGCGGGCACGCGCGCTCCGGTCACGGGGTCGGATCCCCTCAGCGCGCGGCGTGGTGCGCGGCGCCGGGCGCCTTGAGCAGCGGGTACCCGAGCGCCTCGCGCTGCGCGAGCCAGCTCTCGGCGCAGCGGTGGGCGATGCCGCGCACGCGCTTGATGTAGTCCTGCCGGGCGGTGACCGAGATGGCGCCGCGCGCGTCGAGCACGTTGAAGTGGTGCGACGCCTTCACGCAGAAGTCGTACGCGGGCAGCACGAGGCGGTCGAGCGGGCGCTTCGCGTAGGCGAGCTCGGTGCGCGGGCCCTTCTTCGTCTCGACGCGCTGCTCCTCGAGCGTGAGGAGCCTGCGGCACTCGCGCTCGCACGTGTCGAACATCGCGCGGTGGTACTCGGGGTCGGCCTCGGTGAAGTTGTACGTCGACCACTCCCACTCGGCGCGCTTCGTGAGCTCGCCGTAGCGGACGCCCGGCGCCCACATCACCTCGTACATGCTGTCGACGTCCTGGAGGTACATCGCGATGCGCTCGAGGCCGTAGGTGAGCTCGCCCGACACGGGGCGGCAGTCGAAGCCGCCGCACTGCTGAAAGTACGTGAACTGCGAGATCTCGAGCCCGTCGAGCCACACCTGCCAGCCGAGGCCCCACGCGCCGAGCGTGGGCGACTCCCAGTCGTCTTCGACGAAGCGCACGTCGTGGCGCAGGGGGTCGGTGCCGATGGCGGCGAGCGAGGCGAGGTAGAGGTCCTGGATGTCGATGGGCGACGGCTTGAGGATCACCTGGAACTGGTGGAACTGCTGCGCGCGGTTGGGGTTGTCGCCGTAGCGGCCGTCGGCGGGGCGGCGCGAGGGCTCGACGAACGCGACGTTCCACGGCTCGGGGCCGAGCGCGCGGAGGAAGGTGTTGGGGTTGAACGTCCCGGCGCCCACCTCGCTGTTGTACGGCTGCACGGCGAGGCAGCCGCGGCTCGTCCAGAACGTGTGGAGCGTGTGGATCAGTTCCTGGAAGTACATGGCGGGTGGACGGACGTACCCGAGCGGCGCGCGAGGGTCAATCCGTGGGGGACGGCTTCGCGGCGTTTCCCTCGGGCGGAGCGGGATTCGCGGGCTCTCCCTCCGCGGGGGCGCCGGCGCCCGAGAGCTCCTGCGCGAGCGTGGCCTGGCTCTCGGGCGACAGCTCGGTGTACTCGCGCAGCACGGGCAGGTCGCGCAGCGAGCGCAGCCCGAAGAACTCGAGGAAGTGCGTGGTGGTGCCGTAGAGCAGCGGCCGGCCGGGCTCGTCTTTGCGGCCGATCATGCGCACGAGGTTTCGCTCGAGCAGCACCTTGAGGGCCGAGCCCGAGTCGACGCCGCGCACCTCGTCGACCTCGGGGCGCGTGATGGGCTGCCGATACGCGACGATCGAGAGCGTCTCGACCTGCGCGCGCGTGAGCTTCACGGGCTTGGCCTGCAGGAGCTCTCGCACGAAGGGCGCGTTCGCGGCGCTCGACCGGAAGAGCCACGCGCCCGCCACCTCGTCGAGGTGCACGCCTCGGGTCTGGTACTCCGCGCGCAGCTCGCCGAGGAGCCTCCGCACCTCGCGGGCCTCGGCGCGCGCGACCTGCGCGATCTCCGCGACGGTGATGGGCTTCTCGGCCACGAACACCAGGCTCTCGATGATGCCCTTGAGGTGCAGCTCCGAGACCGAGCGCGGGGCCGTGCGCGCGGGGCCGGGCCCCGTGGGCATCTCCTCGTCGACGGCGGGATCGGGCGCGGCGGGCTCGTCGGGCGGCGAGGTCTCGGGGTCTTCGGGGCCGTGGGCGGTCATGCGTAGTCGTCGCGGGGCGCGTCGGAGGCCGTCACGTCGACGAGCACGAGCGTGACGTGCAGGGGTTCGAGCGGCCCCGTCTGGTAGAGCCGCGTCATGCGCAGCCGGGTCATCTCGAGGAGGGCGAGGAAGGTCACCACGAGGTCGATGCGCGTCTGCGCGCCTTCGAAGAGGTCGTCGAAGACGGCCGTGCGCAGCGAGCGCAGGCGCTCGACGATCTCCTGGATGCGCTCGGAGATGCTCACGCGCTCGGTGGTGACCTCGTGCGAGAGCGTGAGCTTTCTGCGCTTGAGGAGCTTCTCGAACGCGTCGAGCAGCGCGAAGAGCGGCACCTCCGCGAGGGGCGCCACGTCGGGCGCGCCGACCTCCACGGGCAGGCCGCGGGGGAAGACGTCTCGGCCCGCCACGCCGCGCGCGGCGAGCTCCTCGGCGGCCGCGCGGAACTTCTGGTACTCGAGGAGCCGGCGAACCAGGGCGGCGCGCGGGTCCTCCTCGGCCTCTCCCTCGGTGAGGGTCTCGGTCTCGTCGGGCGGGGCCGCGGGCAGGAGCATGCGCGACTTGATGTGCGCGAGCGTGGCCGCCATGAGCAGGTACTCGGCCGCGATGTCGAGGTCGAGCGACTGCATGATCGAGAGGTACTCGAGGTAGCGCTCGGTCACGAACGCGACGGGGATGTCGAAGATGTCGAGCTCGTGCTTCTGGATGAGGTGCAGCAGCAGGTCGAGCGGCCCCTCGAACTGGGGGAGCGAGACCTGGTAGACCTCGTCGAGCTGGGCGGCTTCGGACATCGCGCGCGAGGGTTGCACCGCGCCGCGCCGGCGGTCAACCGCGGGGGTGGAAGCGCGCGTGCGACTGGCGCAGGTGCTCGGCGGTGACGTGCGTGTAGACCTGCGTGGTGGCGATGTCGGCGTGGCCGAGCATGGTCTGCACCGCGCGCAGGTCGGCGCCGCGCTCGAGCAGGTGCGTCGCGAAGGAGTGACGGAGCTTGTGCGGCGAGATGGGCTTGGTGATACCCGCGCTGCGGGCGTAGCGACCGAGGAGCTTCCAGAAGCCCTGGCGGGTCATGCCCGAGCCGCGCTCGGTGAGGAAGAGGTGCACGCTCTCGCCGCGCACCGCCCACCGCGGACGCACGTCGCGGAGGTAGCGCACCAGCGCGTCGCGGGCGATCTCGCCGAAGGGCACCATGCGGCGCTTGTCGCCCTTGCCCAGGGCCGACACCACGCTCTGATCGAGGTCGACGTCGGTGAGCTTGAGCCCCACGAGCTCGCTCACGCGCAGCCCCGAGGCGTAGAGGAGCTGGATCATCGAGGCGTCGCGGCACCCCCTCGGCGTGGTGGCGTCGGGCGCCGCGAGCAGGAGCTCGACCTCGGGGAAGGTCAGCACCTGCGGGAGCTTGCGCGGGAGGCGCGGGCCGGTGACCAGGGCCGTCGGGTCGGCCGCCACGTGGCGCTCGGCGAGGAGGAACTTGTAGAAGCCCCGCAGCGCCGAGAGCTTGCGCGCCTGGGCCCGCGCGGAGATGCCCGCGCGGGAGAGCGACACGAGCCACGCGGCCACGTCGCCCGCGTCGACGGCGTCGAAGCCCTTCGCGAGGTCCTGCCGCACGAAGACCGCGAAGCGCATCAGGTCGCCCGCGTATGCCTCCACGCTCCGCTGGGCGAGGCCGCGCTCGACGCGCAGGTGGGCGAGGTAGCCATCGAGGAGAACGTCGTCGTCATGCACGACGGCGACACTAGGCGATGCGCGTCGACAACCGCCACTTTCTGCAAGATTTCCCTGGACACGCGAGCGGCGGGTGTGGTCGGTGGCGGCGAGGACGGATCGCTCGTTGCGTGGCGCGGGCGGCGGGAGTTAGAGTCGCTTCTCCCACGAAATCTGCGTCACGGGCCCATAGCTCAACCGGTAAGAGCACCCGACTTATAATCGGGAGGTTTCGGGTTCAATCCCCGATGGGCCTATCGAATTCATGAGATCGGTACGTGGCCGGCGGAGGACCGAAGGGTGCGCGAACAGCTCGAAGCGTTGGAGGAACTGTCCCGGACCGACCTTGCCTTCAGGCAGGTCGACGTGGAGCTCGGCGAGGTCGACTCGCAGCTCGCGGAGCTCCGATCGAACGTCGACAAGATCCGCGAGCTCCTCGACCGCGAGCGCCAGCAGCTCGCCGACGCCGAGAAGCTCCGGCTGTCGCACCAGGCCGAGCTCGAGGCCATCGCGGAGAAGTCTCTGCGCTCGAAGAAGCGCCAGGAGCAGGCGCGCAACAACCGCGAGATGGAGGCCACGACGCGCGAGCTCGACGTGCTCAAGCGCGAGAAGGAGGAGCGCACCGCGGAGGCCGAGCGCCTCGAGCAGGTGATCGCCGAGGTGAAGGCCAGCATCGCGCGCCACGAGGGCGACTTCGCCGAGCTCGCGCAGCACCTCGCCGCGGAGGAGGCCGTCGCGAAGGGCCGCACCGAGGAGCTCCTCGGGCGCAAGCGCGCGATGGAGGACGAGCGCAAGGCCATCGCGAGCCGCGTGCGCGCGGACATCCTGCGGATCTACACCATGGCGTTCACGCGGCGCGGCAGCGGCGTGGCCGAGTGCACGGGCGGGGTGTGCCGGGGCTGCCACGTGATGCTCCCGCCGCAGCTCTTCAACCAGATCCTGCGAGCCGACCGGGTGTACCAGTGCCCCAACTGCCACCGCATCCTGCTGCTGCCGCGCGCCGCCGCGCGGTGAGCGCGCACGAGCCATGCTGAACGCCTGCCCTCAGTGCCAGCGCACCTTCCCCGCGGAGGACTCTGCGTTCTGCCCGGCCGACGGCACCGCGCTCAAGCCCATCGACCAGCTGCCCACGCCCGCCGACCCCGACGACCCGCTGGTGGGCCACCGCGTCGCCGACCGCTTCGAGGTGCGGCGGGTGATCGCCGAGGGCTCGATGGGTCGCGTGTACGAGGCGCGCGAGCTCCCCGAGGAGCGCCGCGTGGCCGTGAAGGTGCTGCACCCGGTGGTGGCCGAAGACCCGGTGAACATCGAGCGCTTTCGCCGCGAGGCCGAGACCTCGAAGCAGCTCGCGCACGACTACATCGTCGACGTGATCGACTTCGCGTCGGTGCCCTCGGTGCCGGGGCGCTCGAAGCGCACGTGGTACCTCGCGATGGAGTACCTCGACGGCGAGGAGCTGCGCTCGCTCCTCGCGCGCGAGAAGACCCTCTCGCTCGCCACCGTGGCGCGCATCACGTCGCAGATCGCGCTCGCGCTCGACCCCGCGCACCGCGGCGGCTGCGTGCACCGCGACATGAAGCCCGACAACATCTTCCTCGTGCGCGACGGCGACGACGTGCGCGTGAAGCTGCTCGACTTCGGCTCGGTGAAGTTCACGCGCGGGCAGGACCGCGGCCACAAGCTCACGGTGCTCGGCACCACCATCGGGTCGCCGTACTACATGGCGCCCGAGCAGGCGCAGGGCGACCCCGACCTCGACCACCGCGCCGACGTGTGGGCCGTCAACGCCATCCTCTACGAGTGCCTCACGGGGCGCGTGCCCTTCAAGGGCGCCAACGGGCCGCAGATCCTCTTTCGCATCTTGAGCGACGAGCCCGAGCCGCCGACCTTTGTGAACGAGGCGCTGCCGGCGCGCCTCGACGACGTGCTCATGAAGGGCTTCAAGAAGAAGCCCGCGGAGCGCTACCAGACCGTCGGCGAGCTCGCCGACGCGCTCGGCCTCGCGCTCGGCCTCCGCGGCTCGCACGCCGAGTGGGCCGTGACGCCGTCGGCCGACCTGCTCAAGCAGCTCCCCGGTTCGAAGCCCCCGCCCACGCTCGACACCACCACCGACAAGCTCACGCGCCCCACGAGCGGAGGCCACGCGCAGGCGCTCCCGCTCGACATCGACGACGACGTGGGCGCCGGCCCCCTGCCCTCGCCCGCGGCCCCCGAAGCCACCGACTCGATGCCCGCCGCGGTCAAGCCGTCGCCCGCGGCGCCCGTCGCGCTCGCGCTCGCGGCGCTGCTGGTCGTGGGCGTGGTGGTCGTGCTCCTCTTGCGGTGAGGCCTTGAGCGAGGGCGTGGACGTCGTCGTGATCGGCGCGGGCGCCGCGGGCATGAGCGCCGCGCTGTGGTGCGCGCACCTGGGCCTGCGCGTGGCGCTCTTCGATGGGAGCGAGCGCGAGGGGGGCCAGCTCCACGACATCCCGCTGCCCGTCGACAACGTGGCGGGCCACGCGCGCGTCGCGGGCTCGGCGCTGGCCGCGACGATGCGCGCGCAGCTCCGCGGGGCCGGCGTCGAGCCGC
>JBDHVF010000112.1:0-14476 GCA_039809605.1 Polyangiales bacterium
TCCTCGACTACAACGCCCGCGCGAACTTCGGCGGGGGGGAGCTCCGCACGGGCTTCACGCCCGACCCCTGGCCCTTCGCGCTCACGGCCGGCGGCGGGCGCAACCCGGTCGACGTCGAGACCCTGGGCATCCGCGACGCGGTCTCGGGCGAGCGCTGCGGCCGCTCGTACGTCACGCGCAGGCCCGACTTCCACTTCACCTTCGCCGCGGGCACGACCTTCCCGCTGCTGCGCTTCTACGTGATGACCCAGAACAACGCCGACGCGACGCTGGTGATCAACGGCCCGAACACCGAGTGGCGCTGCAACGACGACCACCACCACGAGGGCTGGGGCAACACGCTCATGCCCGTGGTCGACTTCCACAACCCCCCGGCGGGCCGCTACGACATCTGGGTCGGCACGTACGACGCCTCGCACAACAACCGCGCGCAGCTCTTCGTCACCGAGCTCGACGCGAACCACCCGTAGCCGTCGCTACAGGGCCCTCTCGTACACGCGGTAGCGCTTGTAGACCTTCGCGCCCATGTTGGTGATGCCCGCGTTGATGGGCGAGTCGTCCTCGCGCGTCCACGAGAGCTCGCCCCACTCGTAGCCCTTGGCCGCCGCGCGCGTCGCGACCTCGGCGTACATCGCCACCGAGAGCGGCATGTACTTGCGCACGTTGCGCAGCTCCTTGCGAATGCCCAGGAGCATCAGCCGCGCGCTCTTCGGGTGCTTCACCTTCAGCCGCCACAGGAGCTTCGCCCACCCGAACGGGAACAGCGCCCCGTCGAGGTCGCGGATCACCTCGTTGAGGTTCGGCAGGAGGATGCACATCGCCACGGCCTTGCCCTCGATCTCGGCGATGAACGCGAGGTCGCGGTCGATCACCAGCGAGAGGTCCTCGGCCATCTTCTCGACCTCGTCGGGCAGCGCGGGCACGAAGGCCCACTTGCCCTCCCAGGCGTCGTTGTAGATGTCGAGGATCACCGAGAGCTCCTGCTTGAGCTTCGACGTGTCGACCGAGCGCAGCACGAGCTCGGGCGCGTCGGTCTTGAGGTTCTCCCTCGCGCGCTGCGCCCGCTTGGGCATCTCGCGCGAGTCGTAGCGCCACGCGAGCACGTCCTTCTCCTTGGTGAGCCCCGACGCGAGCGCCACGCGGTCCTGCCACGCGCGCGAGTGCGCCATCATCAGCATCGGGGGCGTGTCGAAGCCCTCGACGAGCACGCCCACCTCCTCGTTCGGGTAGAGCGAGAAGGGGCCGCTCATGCGCTTCATCCCCTTGCCCTTGAGCCACTGCGCCGCGTGGTCGATCAGCGCGCGCCCCACCTCGTCGTCGTCGACCGTGTCGAAGAAGCCGAAGAAGCCCGTGTCGTTCTTCCAGACGCGGAGGTACTCCTGGTCGATCGAGGCCGAGCAGCGGCCCGCGAGCTGGCCGTCCTTCCACGCGGTGAGGTACACGGCCTCGGCGCGCTTGAAGAAGGGGTTCTTCTTCGGGTCGAGGCGCTGCTTGATGTCGAAGTCGAGCGGCGGGAACCAGCTCGGGTCGCCCTCGAACACCACGCGCCCCGCGCGGAGAAAATCGCTCACGTCGCCGCCGGGCTGGTGCTCCTTGATGGTGATGCTCATAGAGGCGCGGGAGACTATCCCAGCGCGCTACTTCGTGCCCAGGCCCGCGTGCGGGGGCATGCGAGGCATCGGCGCGGGGGCGATCGGCCCCACGGGCGCGGGCTCGATCTGCGGGTGAACCAGGGGCTGCGGGGGCTGCGGGGGCTCCACCGGCACCGCGGGCGCTGCGGGCATCGCGGGCACGGCCGACGCGGGCGCGACGGGAGGCGCGGGCTTGTCGCCCTCGTCCGCGCGCATCGCCCAGGTCACGGCCACGGCCCCGGCCACGAGCACGGCCACCGCCAGCAGCCCGAGCACGAGGCGCGAGCGCTCGCGCGCCACCGAGCCCGCGAGCGGAGGCGGCGACGAGGGCATGGGCGCGGGCGGCGGCGCCGAGAGCACCACCGTGGGCGACGAGGGGATCTGCGGCGCCGACGTGAGCATCAGCGTCGGCTCGGGCGTCGGCGTGAGCGAACCCTGCCCGCGGGCGAAGGGCGCGAACGACGGCGGCGCGATCGAGGCCAGCGCCTCGGCGGCCTCGCGCGCGTGGGCGAAGCGATGCCGCGGGTCGCGCGCGACCGCGCGGGCGAACCACGCGTCGAAGCGCGCGGGGAGCAGGTGCGCGCGGCCGAGCACGTCGGCGCGCATCGACGCCGTCGGCAGCGCCTCGGTCACGAGCTCGGAGTAGAGCCGCGCCAGGTTGAGCTCGGGCTCGTTGGCGCTCAGCCAGTAGTAGCGCCCGGTGAACATGCGGAAGGTCACCAGCCCGAGCGCCCACACGTCGGCCGCGGGGGTGATCTCGGCGTCGTGGTTCTGCTCGGGGGCCATCCAGAGGGGCGTGCCGATGGCCGTCGTGCGGTTCTGCGCGCGGTCGTGGGGGTCGAGGCGCTTGGCGATGCCGAAGTCGAGCACCTTCACGGTGAAGGGCGCGTCGCCGTGCGGCGCCGCGGCGAGAAAGACGTTCTCGGGCTTGAGGTCCCGGTGCACCACGCCCTTGTCGTGCGCGGCGGAGAGGGCGCGGCAGAGCTGCGAGAGGATGCGCCACGCGTCGTCGGGCGCGAGGCCCTGCGAGGGCAGGTGCCGCGCGATGCGCGCCGCGAGCGTCTCGCCCTGGAGCAGCTCCATCGCGATCCACGGGATGCGCGAGGCCTCGTCGACGCCCGCGCGGTGCACCTCGACGATGTGCTCGCTGCCGATCCACCGGCCGACGCAGGCCTCCTGCGCGAAGCGCTTGCGGAGCCTGGCGTCGGCCACCTGGCTCGGGTGCATGAGCTTGAGCGCCACGCGGCGCCCCCCGTCGGCCTGCTCGGCCTCGTAGACCGCGCCCATGCCGCCCTGCCCGAGGATGCGCACGACGCGAAAGTCCCTCGCGAAGATCGACCCCGGCGTCAGGTGCTCGACCGACTGCATCGCGCGGCGCATCGTACGCGACGCGCGCGGAAACGTAAGGGGGAGGCGGCGCTCCGGTTCGACTCGCACGCCGGCAGCGCTCGGCCAGCCGCGGCTCCGCGGAGCCGCGGCGCGACCGTTCGGCCGCCAGCCCTCGGGTTTCTCGACGCGAACCGCACCCGGGGCAGAGCCGCGCTTCGAAGTGGCAGAGGTCGCCGCGCGAAGCGTCAGAGGTGCGTGCGCACGTGCGAGAGGTCGGCGCCCACGGGCGAGAGCCCGCGCGCGAGGGGGCAGCGCTGGCGGTGGGCACGTGAGCGCCCGGATGCGACGGGCGAGAGGTGACCGGCGACGGGTCAGAGGTCTCGCGCAAGGGGCCAGAGGCCCGACGCGACGAGGCAGAGGTGGGCGCTGGGGCGATGGGTCGTGGATGCCAGGCAGCCGGAGGCGAGGTGCGCCGGAGCGACGAAATGGCTGGACACGCCCTGTCGGACGCTGGCACCCACCACGAGTACCAGGAGGGAACGTGCGATGAAGAACCGCAAGGAATCGATCCGCAAGATGGTCTCGTACCTCAACGACGAGGACGAGGACGGCGGGTACTGGCTGCCAAACATCCAGCGCCCCTTCGTGTGGAGCGAGGAACAGATCTGCCGCCTCTTCGACTCGATCATGCGGCGGTACCCCATCAGCACCCTGCTCGTGTGGAAGACGAAGAGCGACATTCGCTGCCGTCAGTTCATCGCCAACTGGAAGGAGTCGCTGAAGCTGACGGACTTCTTCGTGCCGCCGAACAAGAAGCGGAAGTGCCTCGTGCTCGACGGTCAGCAGCGCCTGCAGAGCCTCATGATCGGCCTGAGGGGGAGCTACGAAGGGCGCGAGCTCTACTTCGACGTGCTGAGCGGCGAGGTCGTCGAGCCCGACGACATCAAGTACCGCTTCGCCTTCCTTCCCTCGGCGAAGGCGGCGTTCCCGTGGGTCAAGGTCAAGGCGCTCGTCGACGACCACTCGAAGATGAACTACCAGCTCGTGGCCGACGTCGAGAAGCTCGCGGGGCGCGAGCTCACGAAGCCCGAGCAGGACAAGGTCACCCGCCACGTCGAGCTCCTGGTGCGCGCGTTCACCAGCGAAGACGGCATCTCGTGGCAGGAGCTCGACAGCATCGACAACCCCGAGCTCTACGCCGAGGACGACGTCGTCGAGATCTTCATCCGCGCGAACTCCGGCGGGACGCGCCTCGGCAAGTCCGACCTGCTCTTCTCGCTGCTCGCGTCGACCTGGGACGACGCCAACGACGAGATGGAGGAGCTGCTCGAATCGCTGAACAAGCACGGCTTCGCGTTCACGCGCGATTTCGTGCTGAAGACCTGCCTCACGCTGCTCGACCGCGGCGCCCGGTACGAGGTCGACAAGTTCCGCAAGGCCGGCGTGCGCGAGTCCATCGAGGCCAACTGGGGCAAGATCTCCGACGCGATCCGCGACGTGCTCGACTTCGTGCGGGGCAAGACCTTCATCCAGAGCGACAAGGCCATCCCGTCGTACCTCGCGCTGATCCCGCTCATCTACGCGCGCTACCACTTCCCCGACGCGTGGCAGGGCGCGCACGACGTCGACACGTACCTCCTGCGCACGCTCCTCGTCGGGGCGTTCAGCGGCACCCCCGACCAGCTCATCGACGACTGTGTCCGCAAGATCAAGGAGCTCAAGGGCTTCGACGCGAAGGCGATCTTCGGCACGATCCGCACCGCGGGGCGCAGCCTGGAGCTCACCGACGAGCGGCTCTGGCAGATGGGCTACGGCTCCGAGACCGTGCATCTGCTGTTCAACCTCTGGTACCGCCAGTTCAACTACACGCCTGCGTACGAGGCGAACCTCCCGCAGGTCGATCACATCTTTCCGCAGAGCCTCTTGAAAAAGGTCAAGGCGATCAACCCCGACACCGGGCGCCGGGACCTCATGAAGTACCGTCACTGGCACCGCGACCAGCTCGCCAACTGCATGCTCCTGACCGCGCAGGAGAACGGCCCGAGCGGCAAGCGCGACACGCCCCCCGAGAAGTGGTTCGCGAACAAGGACGCGAGCTACCTCGAGATGCACCTCATCCCGCAGGACGAGGAACTGTGGAAGCTCGAGAACTTCGAGAAGTTCATCGAGGCGCGCAAGGCGCTGATCCGCGCGAAGTTCGCGCACCTGCTCGTGCCGAGGCCGGCGGTCGCCGGCGCCACCGCCAGCACCCAGCCCGCCACGGCGTGACACCGCCGCGCTCAGGCGCCGTTCGACGTGCGCGCCCGCGAGGGCTTCATCACACCGCCGGGCGCGCGTACGACCTCCTCGAAGCAGACGAGGTAGAGGTCGTCGCGCGTCAGCTCGCGGCGCGTGCTCCGAGGCGTCGCGGGCTCCGCGACGAACTCCGCGGCGCGCGCGACGACCTCCTGCTGCGTGCGCAGGATGTCTTCGATGGCCTTCTCCTGCGCGCCGTCGTGCGCGTCGACGAAGCGCCAGAAGTGCCCCACGGGGGCGCTACACGACGACGCGGTCGAACGCGAGGGCCCCGCGCGCCCGCCCGTGACCGTCAGATTTCGTCGGAACCGCTCCGCCGTCTACAACGTACGGGATCCGCATGCGTCGCCCTCCGTGGGGGCGCCGAGGGCATCACGAACGCCGCGCGATCATCGCGACGTCATCACCTGCTTCACGCGCTCGTGCGACAACCCCAGGATGGCCCCGGCGTCGCGGAGGCTGAGCCCCTTCTTCTCGAGCAGCTTCGCGGCGCGGCGGGTCGCTTCGCGCGCGACGTCTTCGGCGTCACGCGCCCTCTGAAGCGCCTTCGCGCGTCGATCGAGCTCGCGTCGCGCAGCGGCGGGGAGCTTGAACTCCTCGGTGAACACGGCCGACGCCGCGATCCGGTCCGCGTCGTCGCCCAGTACATCGACGCACGTCGCGAGCGCCTCGCGGATGCCTCGCCGCGCCGCCGTCAGCGAGCGACCCCAGGTGCGGCACCCCTGCACCGAGGGGATCCACGCGTGCCAACCGCCGTCGTCGGGCTCGAACACCACCGTGAACGTGCGCGCCTTCGACTTCGTCATCGCATCCACCTTTCTCCCAGACAGTGCTCCATGTCCCGCTCGATGGCGCGGACGAGCCCCGCACCGAGGTCCTTCGCGCCGTGGTCGGGCACGGTGGTCTTGCAGTGGCCCGACGCGGACTCGAAGCGCCGATGCGAGCCGCGCTGGCGCAGCTCGCGGCAACCAAGGGAGAGCAGTCTGGATATGATGTGCCTCGCGTTCATGGCTCCGGAGGGTAGGTTCACGCTCCGATCTGTCAAGCGACGTTGACAGATTCGTGCGGCTGGCGCGGGCACCCCGCGGCCCTACACCAGCGGGTAGCCGTCCTCGCGGGCCTCGTCCTCGACGAGCTTCCACGGGTCGCGCGGCGGCGCCGTCCTGCGCATCAGCGCGATCTCCTCGGGCGCGAGCCCGTAGAGGTCGCAGACGTGCCGCTGGAGCGCGACCTCGAGCTTGCAGACCTCGCCGCGCACCTCGCGCAGCTCCGCGCGGTGCTTCTCGAAGTCGCGGAGCAGCGCCGTCCGGCCCGTGCGGAAAAGCACCTTGGAGCCGCGCCCTGATGCTCCGCTGCCACGAGGGGTGCAGGTGCGCGTCGATCTCGTCGATCAGTCGACGGGGGCGTGGAGCTGCGCCCATGCGCTCGGGCCGATCGGGCTGATCGCCATCGCCTGGAGGGCGGTGGTCTTGCCCGTGGCATTCGCGCCGAGCAGCACGTGCCATCCGGCGTGGCGGCCGTCCTTGCGTGCGGGGAACTCGAACGTGCCCTCGCCGAAGCACGTGATGCCCTTGATCGTGAACGACTGGAGATACATCGCCTGCTCCACGTTTCCTTCAGTGCTGCGTCGGGACGGTACCGTTGGTGCGCCGTGCGGGGGACGTTCGTGGTGGGCGCCGGCCGCTGACATCGCCCGGGTCGAATTCCTCCGCCGAGCGCTCAAGGTGCCGGCGCCCTCGACCGTTGATGGAGTGCGAGGGGCGCGCGAGGGTGCGCGCCCCCGATTCCACCGGGAGGGTCTGTATGTCGAAGGGTCAAAAGGATCTCGAAGAGGCGCCCGAGCGCGCGGCGAAGCCGACGAGCCTCGCGCCGCCGAAGCGCTACACGGTGCAGGCGCTCGTCGCGCTCGTGGGCATGGTCGCCGTCGCGAAGGTGCTCACCTACGTGCGCGGCTTCGTGCAGGCCGTGCTGATCAAGCGCGGCGCGAAGGTGGCGACATCGCGCGTGGCCGAAGACGGCGCGCAGATCGTCGGCCAGGCCGCGGAGTTCATGGCGCGCGCCACCCCCACGCAGCGGCGGCTGCTCGCCACGGTGACGCCGGCCTTTCTCGCGGCGGCGGCGACGGGGCTCTACACGGCCGCGGAGCTCGACGCGAAGGTCTCGCGGCGCCGCGCGAAGGGCAAGGTAGGCCGCAAGGCCGCGAAGGCCGCCGAGGGCGCGGTGCTGCCCGCCGCGCGCGCGCGTCGTCAGCTCTTCTGCACGCACCTGATCGCCATGGCGGGCGGCGAGTCGGCCTGGGTCACGCGCGTGCAAGACGCCTGCGCCGCGGCGCCCGACGGGGCGGCGCTCGCGCGCTCGATCGACACGATGGTGACCGAGGGCCGCGCGCTCGCGGCGCACGTCGCGGCGCAGGGCGGCGACGTGACCGTCGACGACGCATACTTCACCGAGATGACCGAGCTCGCCGAGGCGGTCCGCGCCGCGAGCCACGAGGTCGCGTCGGTCACGCCCGACGCGTCGGCGCAGGCGGAGCTCGACTGGTGGGACGGCGTGAACCTGTGGTTCCTGGGCACGCTGGTCGACAACTTCGCGCAGGCGCACAAGGTCGACGCCAGGGTGCCGAGGCTCCCGCTCGGAGGGCTCAAGTCGGTGCTCAAGCCCGGCCTGACCCGCGCGCGCAAGCCCGCGAGCGCGCCCAAGCCTCCCCCCGCGCCCGTCCCTGCCTGATCGCCCACCCGCGCGTCGCCGCTGCGCGTGTATCATCGCGCGCTCCTCCCACCTTCGCACCGAAGGACCACCCGCCCATGTCGACGAACCCCCGAGGGCTCCTGGGCCCGTCGCTCCTCGCCGCGGCGCTCTGCGCGTGCGGGAGCGAGACCGCCACCCCGTCTCCCACCCCCGACGCCGCCGTCGACGCGCCCGCCGATCAGGCCCCCGCGGCCGACGCGCCCGTCGCCGATGCACCCGTCGCCGACGCGCAGCCCGACGTGACCTCCACGCCCGATGCCGCCGTGGCCGACGCGGCCGAGCCCCCCGTGGAGGCCGACCCCTGCGACGCGCTGCACGCGGGCACGGTGAGCAACTACACGGTCGACGGCACGGCGCGCTCGTTCATCCTCACGCTGCCGCAGGGGGCCACGGCCACGGGGGGCCACTGGCCCGTCGTGTTCAACTGGCACGGCCTCGGAGACACGGCGCGCAACTTCAACGGTCTCCTCGCGGGGCAGGTCGACAACGCGACGATGCCCTTCATCCTGGTGACGCCCGAGTCGACGCACCTCGGCCCGACCACCACGCCCCTGGGCCTCGAGTGGGACGAGATCATGGTCTCTCCGCCCAACCGCGAGGCGCGCCTCTTCGACGCGGTGGTGCGCTGCCTCGACGCGCGCTGGGGCGTCGACCGCGACCGGGTCTACACCGTGGGCTTCTCCGCGGGCGCGATCATGAGCGACCTGCTCGCGGTGCTGCGCGGCGACCAGCTCGCCGCCGTGGTGAGCTACTCGGGCGGCTACTTCGCCGACCCCGAGAACCCCCCGACGCTTGGCCCCCTACGCGGGGCCGTGTCGTGGCCCGAGCTCACCACGCGCAACCGCTACACGCAGCTCATGCTCTTCGGCGGCGCGACCGACACGTTCAACCTCGTGGTCGCCACGGCCCACTTCGACCAGTTCGCGCGCAACGACGCGACCTTCCTGCGGGCCATGGGGCACGACGTGATCGTGTGCGATCACGGCGGCGGCCACCGCGTGCCGACGGCCGTGATGGGCGCGCAGCTCGTGGCCTTCTTCGCCGCGCACCCGCGCGGGGCGGGGCCGTCGCCGTGGGCGTCGGCGTTGCCCTCGGGGTGGCCCGACTGGTGCGCGTTCCAGGGCCGCTCGGCGACGCCGTAGCGCGGCGCTCACGGGTTGACCGGGGCCGCGCGGCGGGGGTTCCATCACCGCCATGATGAAGACCTCGCGACTCGTGGGACCGCTCGCCGTGCTGCTCGCGCTCCCCGGCTGCCAAGACGATCACCCGGCCGCCGACGCGGGACGCGACGCGCCCTCCGCCGACGCCGCCTCCGACGCGCCCGCCGACGCGTCGACCCCACAGCCCGTGCGCCTCGCGGGGCTCGCCGCGCCCGTCACCGTGAGCACCGACGCGCACGGCTGGCCCCACATCCGCGGCGCGTCGATCACCGACGTGGCGCGCGTGCAGGGCTACCTCCAGGCGAAGGACCGCATCTTTCAGATGGAGCTCTTTCGCCGCAACGCCAGCGGCACCCTCGCGCAGATCGCGGGCTCGCTCTCGCCCACGATCCTCGACGGAGACATCAACGCGCGCGTCGTCGGCTACCGACGCACGGCGCAGCAGATCTGGGACGCCACACCGCCCGGCGAGGAGCGCGACGTGCTCACGGCCTTCGCCGAGGGCGTCACGGCGTACATCCGCGAGCTGCGCTCGGGCGCCGCGTCGCTGCCGCGCGGGTCGAACTTCATCCCCGTCGAGGCCATCGGCGACTGGACCCCCGTCGACACGCTCACGGTCATCCGCCTCCAGCACGGCGTGCAGTCGCTCGACCTCTCGGACATCTACCGCTCCAACGTCGTGCGCCTCGCGCGCGAGCGCTTCGCGGGCGCCGACCCCACGTCGCCGCTCCACCTCCGCCGCGGCATCGCCGCGGACCTCTTTCGCATCGCGCCGCTCACCGACACCACCACGCTCCCTCACGCGACGGCGATGGCCCGCGCGTGCCGCGCCCGCCCGCTGCGACGGCGCGACGTCGCGGCCCCGGCGCTGGCCGCGGGGGAGCGCTTCCGCGAGGTGGCCGAGGGGCGGCTCGCGATGCTGGCGACGCGCTCCGACCGCGGCTCGAACGAGTGGGGCGTGAGGGCCTCGGCCACGCGCGACCACAGGGCCCTGCTCGCGAGCGACCCCCACGTCTCGCTCCCGTCGCCGCCGCTCTTCTGGGGCACGCACATCACGGTCACGGGCGACCACGCCCTCGACGCCGCGGGGTCGATCATCGCGGGCGTGCCGGGCGTGCTCATCGGCTTCACGCGGCGCGTGGCCTGGGGGCTCACCAACGCCAACTACGACCAGACCGACGTCTTTCAAGTCACCGTCACGCGCGGCACCGGAGGCGCCCCCGACACCGTGCGGCGCAACGGGCGCGACGTGCCCATCGAGGTCGTGCACGAGATGATCCCGACCGACACGGGCTCGACCGTCGACGTGGCGCTCGAGCGCGTGCCCGAGCTCGGGTACGTCATCCCCACGGTGCAGAACGGGCGCGTGATGCCCCGCACCGGCGACACGGCCCTCGTGCTGCGGTGGACGGGCAACGAGCCGAGCCACGAGCTCGTGGCCCTGCTCGGCGTGATGCGCGCGAACGACGGCCGCGAGGCCCGCGCCGCGCTCTCGGCCTTCGGCGGCCCGTCGCTCAACTGGACCATCGCCGACGCCAACGGAGACATCACCTACTCGACGCAGTCGTACGTGCCGCTGCGCGCGCCGGGCGCCCGCACGTGGGACCCGACGACCAACCCCACGGGCACGCTCCCGTGCTTCGTGCTGCCGGGCGACGGCACGGCCGACTGGACCGGGCGCGTGCCGCCCGAGATGCTCCCGCAGGGCGAGGCCACGGCCGACCGGCCGTACGTCGTGAACGCCAACAACGACCAGGCGGGCTACACGCTCGACGGCAACCCCCTCAACGACCCGGTGTTCCTCACGTGCTTTCAAGACCCGGGCTTCCGCGCGCAGCGCATCACCGCGCGGCTCACCGAGGTGATGGGACGCGCCACGGCCGACGACATGGAGTCGATCCAGGGCGACCACCGCATGGAGTACGCCGCGCGCATGCGGCCCTCTCTCGCCGAGGCCATGACCCACCTCGCCGAGGAGCGCGCCCGCCCCGGCGCGCACCCCGACCTCGCGGCGACCGTCGCCTCCACCGCGCCGCGCGCCGCGAGGCTCTCCGACGCCGCCGCGCGCATCGCCGCGTGGTCGCTCCAGACGCCCGCGGGCGTCGAGCACGAGGGCTCCGAGGCCGAGCGCGCCGACGCCGTCGCCACGACGCTCTTTCACATCTGGGCCTTCACGCTCGTCGACGTCGCCCTCGGCGACGAGGCGCGCGCGCTCGGCGTGTCGGTCTCGGGCCTCGCGCCGCTTCTCTCGCTGCTCGAGCACCCCGAGCGCGCCGCCACGCTCGACCCCGCCACGGGCCAGAGTGCGCTCTGGGACGACCTCGACACGCCCTCCGTCGTCGAGTCGCGCGACGCCACGATCGTCAAGGCGCTCGACCAGGCGCTCATGCGCTTCGAGTCCACCGCGGGAGGCCCCGACCTCTCGACCTGGCTCTGGGGCCGCTTCCACACGATCACCTTCTCGTCGCTGGTGCCGTCGCTCGGCGCGGCGCAGACGATCCCCGGCGCTGACGAGCCCATGTACCCGCGCGGCTATCCGAGGCACGGCGGGTTCTACGTGGTCGACGCGAGCTTCCCGCAGTCGATCTCGCGCCTCGGCTACGCAGCGGGCCCCGGCCACCGGCTCGTGGTCGAGCTCGACGCGACGGGGCCGCGCGCGCGCATCGCGCTGCCCGGCGGAGAGTCCATCGACCCCGACTCGCCGCACCACCGCGACGAGGCCGCGCTCTACCGCGTGAACCGCTCGCACCCGGTGCCCTTCACCGAGGCCGAGGTCGAGGCCGCGGCGACCTCGCGGCAGACGTTCACGCCGTAGCGGCGAGTGACCGGCGCGCGCCGCCCTCTCGGCGCGCGCGTCTGTCCGATGCGGGGGGCGCCTCAAGGGGGCAGATCGCAGCGGAAGAGTCCCGCGATGGCGGGCTCCGGCTGGGTCGGTGGGGAGTACGCCACGCGCGTCGTGCCGACCACCGCGCGCAGGTCGCTCCACACGAGGTCGGTGCGCGCGGTGAACCACGCGCTCGCGCGCGCGCTGGCCCCCACGCGCCCGAAGGCGCCCCGGCCGAACTCGCCGACGAGTCGCGTGAGCTCGGGACCAGGCCCGAAGAGGCGCGTGGTCAGGGGCAACATCACCGGCACCCAGCCCGCTTCGGCGCGCTGGTAGCCGTTGTTGCCGTCCATGGGGAACGCATACGCGACGAGCGACCCGGGCGGGCCGTACGAGCCCACGCTGGCGATGCCGGCGAGCCCCGCGTTGGACCAGGCGCCGCCCTCCGACTCGAGCACCCTCTCGGAGAACCCGCCGCGGACACAGGAGGCCACCAGACGGCGGGCGCCCGAGGGCGCGAGGCTCATGGTCTCGAGGCGGCTGCACGGGTCGGTCGCCGGGCTCCACGCGGCGCCGTTCCATCGGTAGAGATGTTGTACGTAGTCCGGGGCGCCCTGCGAGAAGGCGTACACCTCGGTGAGCGAGCGGCCCGTGAGCACGCCCGCGTTGGTGACCGAGCTCAGCGAGAGGTCGCGCACGAGGCGCCCGGCGGTGTAGCGCCAGAGGTCGACGATGAGGCTCGTCCCGCCGCCGGTCGTGTCGAGCCGATTCACGCTGAAGAAGAGGGTCCCGTCGGGCGCCCGCCACGCGGTGCCGATGTCCATCGCCTCGGAGCCGGGCACGACGGACCACCGATCGGTGGTGAAGCGCCAGAGCCCTCGGCCCGCGATGAGCAGGTCGTCGATCGTGGTGCCGAGGATGCCGCCGCTGGCGGCGTAGGGCGGCGCGGCCTGTTCTTCGAGGGAGACCCACCCCGTCGGCGAGAGGCTCCACACCTCGCCGAGCGGGGCCGAGTACCAGGCCTGCCCGTCGGGCTGGAGCGTGATGACGCCGCCTTGCACGGGCAGCGCACCGAGCGGTCTCCATGCGCCCGCGACGAGGCTCCACGCGCGGTCCTGGCGGCCGCACGAGGCCACGAGCATGGCGCGCCCTGGCGCGCTCGCGATCTGTCGGTACGAGGGCCTCGGCCCGCCGCAATCAACGTCGGGCACCGCGCTCGCCGCGCCTCCGTCGACGCGCAGGAGCTGGTCGCTCGCGGCGGCGTAGACCTCCGACGCCGAGGGGCCACCGACTCGGAGCACCGACGCGGGGCGTGGCGTGGCGACGCCGGTCCACGCGCTCCCGTCGAAGCGCCAGAGGCCGTCGGACGCGGCGACGTAGGCGGCGCTTCGGTCGCCCCACGCGTCGTGGATCAGCAGCGTCCGGAGTCGGGTGACCTCCTCCCAGCGGGTGCCGTCGTAGCGCACGAGTCGGCGTTCCCCGGCCGACGTGGTGTCGCTCGAAAAGGCGTAGACATCCGCGCCCCACGCCCACGCGAAGTAGCTGCCGCGGAAGACGCTCGCGTCGCGGATGTCCGCCCAGCGACCGTCGCGTCGCTGGTAGGCGCTCGCGCCTGACAGCCAGACGACGCCCCGCGTGACGGGCAGCAGTTGCGCGCCGACGCCCGGCGCGAACGACGCGCTGCCTGGGTTCATCGCCATGCGCCAGCGCCCGCCGCTGCGGTGCATGAGCACGCCGAGGCCCTGGCCCACGGCCCACAGTCCCTCTCCGTCGGACGCCGCGCTGTAGGTGAGCGCGGGCGGCACCCGGGTCCACAGCGAGCAGGCGCCGTCGCGCCACGGGAGGACCTGCTCGGTCGCGCCCGCGTCGGCCACGTCCCCGGGCACGCCGGCGTCGCTGCCCGCGTCGCGCGCAGCGTCGGGCGAGTCCGTCGTGGCGTCGGCGCGCGCGTCCATGGCGGCGTCGGCGCGCGCGTCCATGGCGGCGTCGGCGCGCGCGTCCATGGCGGCATCCGCTACGTCGGGCGCAGCGACCTCAGAGCCGTCGAGGACGTCGTCAGACGCGTCCCCGCCATCAGGCATGTCCACGGGAGCGTCCGCGTCGTCGGTGACGTCGCTCGCCGCGTCAGGCGTCCCTGGGCATTCGCACGCGCCGTAGGTGCGGTCGGCGAGACAGACCTGCACGCCGGCGCTCCCTCCCAGGCATGCGCACGACTCGACCCTGCCCGGCACGCACCCCGACGGCCCCGCATCGGGTGGCGCTGTCACGGTCCCCGCGCAGCCCGAAAGCCCCAACGCGAGGCATGTGACGGTCACCCTCTTCGCCCACGAACCCATGTGCAACCCTCCCGTCGATCACGGCCGACGGCCGTAGGTTGCATGCACCGTCGCCGAGATTCAGGCTCAGGTTTGTCCGTTGACGAGTCTCGCTGCGTGTGAACGCGGCGCGCGAGTTCGCACAGCCCCCTCACCGCGCTACCGCGCGCCCTC
>JBDHVF010000113.1:0-14394 GCA_039809605.1 Polyangiales bacterium
GACGCGCCCGCGCCCGACGCGATGACCGCCGACGCGCAGTCGCCCGACGACGCCTCGACCGAGCCCGACGCGGCCGTGCCCACGGGCGTGCCCGCGGTGCTCGAGGTCCACGCGCTCGACCTCTGGGCGCAGCCGCTGCCGGCCGACGGCCACACCCTCACGGTGCGCAGCGGGGGAGGCGACGTGCCGACGAGCGCCGGCGCCTCGCCGTGGGTGCACACGGTCGACCTCGCGCGCGCGGGCACCTACGACCTCACGCTCGCCGCGCCCGACCACCGCACGCTCACCGTCGCCGTGACCTTCGACGGCAGCGCGTCGACCTCGGGGCTCTCGGCGCGCGCCACGAGCGCGGGGCACGGTCTCGCGCTCTCGCACACCACGCGCATGTGGGCGGGGCGCACGGTGGCCGTGCACACGCTCTACCTCGGGCTGCGGCACCTCTGGTTCTCGGCGCAGGGGAGGCCCGCGCGGCGCGGCAACAACCTGCGCTTCCTCATGGACGGTGAAGAGGCCTGGAGCGCAGTCTCGACCGAGCTCCGCGCGGCGCGCGCGACGGCCCACGTCGCGACGTGGTGGTGGGAGTCGGACTTCGAACTCGCCCGCGACGCCGCCACGCACACCACGCTCACCGAGGCGCAGCGGCGGCAGAACACCGTGCTCTCGATGCTCGAGGCCTCGCCCGCGCGAAAGCGCGTGATGGTCGGGCAGTTTCTCAGCATGGACGGCACGCTCTCGAACCTCTCGACCGACGCGCCGCTGCGCGCGCACGGCACCACCGCAGGCGACAACTTCGAGCACATGGGGCAGGCCAACCCCTCGCGCGGGATCATCACGTGGCAGGTGCCGCCCTTTCGCTTCGGCGACCGCGTGCGCGCCTCGGTGCCCGGCGCCGCCGACGCGCGCCTCGACGTCGACGCCGTGGTGAGCTCCGAGCTCGCGCCGCGCACGCTCAACCTCAACGACTTCCCCTCGATGGCCGCCGTCGACCTCGCGTCGTACCACCAGAAGTTCGCCGTCATCGACGGACGCGTGGCGTTCATCGGCGGCATGAACCTCCGCCGCGTCGACTGGGACACCTCGCAGCACCTCGTCTTCGAGCCGCGCCGCATGCTCTTCACCGCCACGACCGCGCAGCGCCAGGCCGTCGCGCGCCACGAGGCGCAGCCCGACAACGGCCCTCGCAAGGACTACATGGTGCGCATCGAGGGGCCCATCGTGCGCGACGCCGAGGACGTCTTTCACCGCCGCTGGCGCTACCTGCTCGACACGCACGCGCGCTACTCCGAGGACGCCTCGGACTTCGCCGTGCCCGCGCCCGCCGCGCCCGCCGCGGGCGGCGTGACCGCGCAGGTGACGGCCACGCTGCCCGCGCCCTTCGACGAGTACGCCATCGCCGAGTCGTGGTTCAACGCCGTCGCGCAGGCGCGCGAGTACATCTACATCGAGGACCAGTACTTCCGCATCCCGATGCTCACCGAGGCCATCCAGCGCAGGATGGACGAGGTGCCCGGCCTGCGCCTCGTGGTGATCACCAAGCCCATCAACGAGTGGACCGACCCGGGATGCGCGTGGACCTACCGCACGCACCAGCAGTTCTCGGGGCGCTACCCGGGGCGCTACCAGCTCCTTCAGCTCCGGTCGTTCGACACGCAGGTCACGTGGGGCTTCGACGAGACCGAGTCGCGCTTCGTCGACATCGACACGCACGCCAAGATCCTCATCGTCGACGACGTGTTCCTCTCGGTGGGGAGCTGCAACAAGAACAACCGCGGCATTCTCTACGAGGGCGAGATGAACGTGGCCGTGCTCGACCGCGCGTGGGTGCGCGCCGCGCGCCGCCGCGTGCTCGCCAACCTCCTCGGGGTCAGCTCCGTGAGCGACGACGTCGCGACGTGGTGGGGCGACCTCTCGCGCGCCGCCGCGGCCAACGACGCCGTGCGCGCGCGCTGGCGCGCCGAGGGCGACGACATCTCGCTCGACGGGCGCCCGCTGCCCGAGATGTACCGCCCCCACGGCTTCGTCTACACCCTGGTGTTCGGCCCGCCCGCCGACTGCCTGCTCGAGTCCATCGGCCCCGACGTGGTGTGACGCACCCGATGGACCGCCGACGCTTTCTTCTCGTGACCGGCGCCGCGGCCCTCGCAGGCTGCGGCACCGATGGCTCCGCGACGGTCGACGACGTTCCCCTCGCCGACGACGCAGCGCCCGACGCGGCGCCCGACGCATCGCTCGACGACCTGCCGCCGCTCGACGACGCGCCCGACGCGTCGGTCGACGCGAGCGACGACGCGCGCGTCGACGGGGGCACCACGTCGCCGATGTCGATCGCCGAAGACGCCATGGCGTTTCCGCTCGGGGTGATGGCGGGCGAGATGACCGCGGCGGCGGCCCTCGTCTGGACGCGCTTCGCGGGCGCGGGCGAGCTCTCGCTGCGCGTGTACGACGGCGACGACCGCGTGGTGCTCGATCGCCCCGTCACGCCCGAGGCCGCGGGCTACGCGCACGTCGCCGCGTCGGGGCTGCGCGCGGGCGCGGCGTACCGCTACGCGTTCGTGCGGCGCGAGGGGGGACGCGACGCGGGGCGCAGCGCGATCGGACGCTTTCGCACGGCGCCCGCGGACGACGACGCGCCCGTGGTGACCTTCGCGGGCACGTCGTGTACGCACCAGCGGGCGAGGCCCTTTCCGACGATGCAGCACGCGGGCGGACGCGGCGACCTCGACTTCTTCGTGCACGGCGGGGACCTCACGTACTGCGACGGCGCGCGCTCGCTCGACGACTACCGCGCGAAGTACGCCGAGAACCTCACGTCGGCGGGCCTGCGCGCGCTCCTCTCGTCGACGGGCCTCTACGCCACGTGGGACGACCACGAGGTCGACAACAACTTCAACCCCGAGACCATCTCCGCGTCGCAGCTCGCCAACGCGCGCGCCGCGTACTTCGAGCACCACCCGCAGGCGCGCGACCCCTCGGCGCCCGACCGCATCTGGAGGACCTTCCGCTGGGGCCGCACGCTGGAGCTGTTCGTGCTCGACTGCCGCGGCGAGCGGCGGCCGTCGTCGCGCACGCGGCCCGACGCGCAGTACATCTCCCGCGCGCAGATGGACTGGCTCAAGGCGGGACTCGCCGCGTCGCGGGCGACCTTCAAGTTCATCGTGAACTCGGTGCCCATCGCGAACTTCCCGCTGCTCTTCGACTTCGGCGCGGCCGACCGATGGGAGGGCTACGCCGCGCAGCGACGGGAGATCCTCGAGCACATCGCCTCGCGCGCGATCGAGGGCGTGTGGTGGCTCTCGGGCGACTTTCACCTCGGGTGCATCGGACGCGTCGAGCCCTCGGGCCCGTACAGCGCGCAGCGCGAGGTGCTCATGGGCCCCGGCGGCAACAACGCCAACCCGCTCTACACCTCGCTCCTCGGCGACCAGTGGGAGTTCAAGACCGGCGAGAGCAACTACACCGTGCTCCGCTGCGACCCCGCGGCGCGCGCGGTCACCATCACCTTCGTCAACGGCTCGGGCAGGGAGCTCTTCTCGCGGCGGTACGAGTGACCCTGCGCCACGCACGACGCGGCGCCTACGTCGCCAGCGACGCCTGCGGCGCGCGGCGGGGGAGGCTCACCGAGAACGTGGTCCCGTGCTCGTCGCTCGCCACGGTGATCGCGCCGCCGTGGGCCCTGACGATCTGCTCGACGATGAAGAGCCCGAGCCCAAGGCCCCGCGAGGCGCGCCCGCTCGTGCTCGCCCGCTTGCCGCGACGAAAGGGGTCGAACAGGATCGCCCGCACCTCCGGCGCGATGGGCGGGCCCTGGTTGTGCACTGCGACGACCACCGTCGCGTCGTCGCCGCGGACCGTCACGTCGACGGGGGTCTCCTCGGGGCTGTAGTCGAGGGCGTTGACGACCAGGTTGGAGACGACCTGCGCGAGGCGGTCGGGGTCCCACTCGCCGCGCGCGTCGCCCTTCACGTCGAGGCGCACCTCGCGGTCGGGCTGCGAGGCGTGGACCTCGTCGAGCACGGCCCGCGCGATGGCCCGGAGGTCGGCCGGCTGCGGGGCGACGGGGATGCCGCCGCGGTGGCGGCTGCGCGTGAAGTCGAGCAGGTCACGGATCATGCGCTCCATGCGCCGCGCGCTCGTGAGGATGCGCGCCGCCGCCCGCTGCTGCGACTCGCCGAGGCCGCCGTGCCGGGTCAGCGTGGAGGCGCTGAGCGTGACGGCCGACAGCGGCGTGCGCAGGTCGTGCCCGAGGATGCCCAGGAAGCGCTCGCGGAAGGCCGCCTCGTGCCGGAGCTCGTCCTCGATGCGCCGCCGCTCGGTGATGTCGGTCACCACGCCGCCCACCGCGTCGATCGCCCCGTCGGGCTCGCGGACGGGGTAGTAGCTCCCGAGCAGGTGGCGGCGCTCGCCCGGGTGTGAAGGCACCTCGACCTCGTGCTCCACGTTGAGGATCGGCTCGCCGGTCTCCAGCACGCGCCGCAGCATCGCCTCCGTCTCGGGCGAGACCTCGGGCACGGCCTCGCGCATGAGCCGCCCCAGGTGCGCCTCGACGGGGCGGCCGTTCATCGCCGCGAGCGTCTCGTTGATGCGCACGTAGCGGAGCTCCCGGTCGAGGAGCGCGAAGCCCACGGGCGCGCTGGTGATGAAGGTGTCGAGCGTCGCGAGCGCCTCGCGCGCCTCTCGGTAGAGCCGCGCGTTGTCGACCGCGAGCGCCGCGCGCCGCCCCAGGTCCTCGGCGAACTGCATGTCGCGCTCGTCGTAGCGTCGGGCGGGGTCCGACGAGAGCAGCTTGATGACACCGATCACGCGGCCGCGCACGAGCAGGGGGACCAGCATCGCCGAGACCGGCGCGAGGCCTTCGAGCACCTCGCGGTAGGTCGGGTCGCTCGCCATCCGGTCGAGCCAGCCGGGCGTGACCTGCGTCACCAGCAGCGGGCGGCGCGTCGCGACCACCTCGCCGAAGGGGCTGCCCGGCGTGAGCGACGGGGCGTGGGGCTCGGCCCGCCGCAGGAGCGCCTCGCCCGCGGGGTCGCGCGCCGCCAGCTCGATGCGCCGCGGGCGCCCGCCCTCGTCGAGCAGGTCGATCAGGCAGTAGTCCGCGAGGTGCGCCACCACGAGGCGCGCCACGGTCTTCAGCGTGGACTCGTAGTCGAGCGACGACGCGAGCGCGGCGCTGGCCTCGGCGAGCACCTGCGCGGCCTCCTCGGCCCGGCGGTGCTCGGTGATGTCGCTGATCGTGCCGATCAGTCGCCAGGCCTGTCCGCGGTCGTCGGTCACCCGCCGCCCCCGCGCGAGCACCCACCGCTCGGCGCCGTCGCGCGCGTCGATCACCCGGTACTCGGCCACGAAGGTGCCCTCGCTTGTGGGGTCGATCGCCTGCGCCACGGCCTTCGCCACGCGGTCACGGTCGGCCGGGCGCATGCCCGGCAGGAAGGTGCCCGAGTAGCTCACCGCAGCGTCGGGCGGCAGGCCGAAGATCGCCTTGCAGCGCGCGTCCCAGTGCAGCTCGCCGCTCCCGAGGTCGAGGTCCCAGGTGCCCACCTGCGCGGCCTCGACGGCGAGTCGCACGCGGTCCTCGCGCGCCTGCAGGTCGGCCCGCTCGCGGCGCAGCTTCGCCTCGGCGGCCTGCGCGGCGCGCTCGATCTCGGAGGCCGCCACGGTCATCGACTCGTCGAGCGCGGCGTGGATGAGCCTCGCGTCGCGGCCCTCGAACGGGACGCCCTCCGCGTCGCACAGCTCCAGCAGCGCCTCGCGCAGGTGCGACAGCTCGCGCAGCGCCGCGCGCAGGGTGTAGTGCCGCGCGCTGCGCCCCCGGGCGTGCTCCCTCGCGGCGCCCTCGCGGCCGAGCGCGTCGCCCAGCGCGTCGCCGCCGGCCTCGTCGGGCGGCCCCTCGGCGAGGGCGCCCTCCAGCTCGGCGAGGAGCTGGGGGAAGTGGTCGCGCAGCGCGTCTTCGCTCAGATCACCCGCCTCGGGCACCTGACGGTCGGCCAGGACGCGCCGCGTCCAGCGCTGCAGCAGCTCCTCGCGGCGCTCGTGCAGCAGGGACGCGAGCGGGCTCCGCTCCGTCGCGCGATCAACGTGTGTGACCATCGGGTGCTTCCTCCGAGGGTGAGGAGGTCGTCGAGCCGCGCGAACCTGTGCAGCAAGGGACGGACCGCTCCCGCGCATGCGCGGCAGGTGACGCGTGGTGCTACCCTCCGCGGCCCATGAAGCTCCGAGAGATCACCGCCGCGCTCGAGTCGATCGCCCCGCTGCGCTACGCCGAGCCGTGGGACAACGTCGGCCTGCTGGTGGGCGACGCCGACGCCGACGTCTCTCGCGCGCTGCTGGCGATCGACTGCACCGAGGCGGTCTTCGCCGAGGCGCTCGCGCGGCGCTGCGAGCTGGTGATCGCGTACCACCCGGTGATCTTCGACGGGCTCAAGCGCCTGCACGCGCGGTCGGTGGTGTACCGCGCCATTCGCGAGGGCGTGGCGCTGTGGTCGCCGCACACGGCGCTCGACGTGGCCGACGGGGGCACCAACGACGTGCTCGCCGACGTGGTGGGCATGACGGCGCGCGCTCCGCTGCGCGTCACGCGGCCCGACGAGGGAGTGGGCCTCGGGCGCGTGGGCCCCGTCGACCCGATCGACCGCGCGGAGCTCATCGAGCGCATCAAGAAGGCGCTGGGGGTCGACCGCGTGCTGGTGGCGGGCCCCACCGAGGGCGCGGTCGACCGCGTGGCCGTGGGCGCGGGCGCGTGCGGTGACCTCATCAAGGAGGTGCTCGCCGCGGGCGCGGGGCTCTACCTCACGGGCGAGATGCGCCACCACGACGCGCTGCGCGCGGCGGCGTCGGGGCTCACGGTCGTGTGCGCGCTGCACTCGAACAGCGAGCGCGTGGCGCTCGGGCGCCTCGCCGAGCGCGTGCGCAGAGGTGCTCCGGGCCTCGACGTGGCCCTCAGCGAGCGCGACCGCGACCCGTTCACCGTGCGGTGATCTACTGCGTGACGGTGAGCGTTCCGCGCATGGTCATCCAGTGGCCGGGGAAGGTGCAGATGTAGGGATAGCTCCCCGGCGCGGGCGCGGTGAACTCGACCGACACCGTGCCGCCGGGCTGGCTGAGGGCCGTGTGCGCGAGCACGTCGGCGTCGCCGGCCTGCACGTAGCCCGCGCCCTCTCCCGCGGCGAGGCCGCGCGTCGCGACGGCCGACTCGGTGTTGGGCTTCACGAGCACCCAGTTGTGCTTCATGGCGGGCGAGGTGCCGCGGTTGGTCAGGGTGAGTCGCACGTGCTGCCCGGTCTTCACCGTGAGCGAGGTCTGGTCGTAGGCCATCGTGTCGCCGACCGACGCGATGTTGAGCTGCGCGTTGCTCTTGCCACACGCCGTCACCGCCGCGGCCAGCGCGACCGCGCGCGCGAAGCCCCAGGCCCGCGAACGCCGCCCGCCCTCGATGGGTTGATCCTCGGTCATCGTCGCCTCCTCTCGAAACGTCGCCGGGGCCGCAGCAAGGCGCGGACCTTGCGCCGCGCGCTGAAATCACCGCGAGAGCGCGAGGGGCGCTGATGCCCTTCGCCTCACCGTGGCCGATGGTCACGCCCGCTTCGGATACGGAGCCGAAGACCGATCCAACGCGCCGTGCGAGCTCCAGACCGAGGGCCTTCAGCGCGTCGCGACCGCGGTGGAGGCGGTGCACTCGTAGATGGTCACGCCGCCCTCGACGGCGCCGACGGCGGCGCAGTCGTGGCCCGCGCGGGCGGCGTCGAGGATGCGCCGCGAGGTGCCCGCGTCGCGCGCGAGGCCCCGCACGTCGATCACGTAGAGCTTCGGCAGGAGCTCGGGGTGGAACACGTCTCCCTCGCGCATGCCGACGTCGTAGTCGTCGTCCTGGCGCACCTGCGTGACCTCGAGGCGGCCGCCCTCGTCGCGCAGGCGCAGCACCGCGTGGTGCTCGCGGTAGTGGATCACCGCGTCGGTCGCGTAGTGCTGCGCCACCACCACGGGCGCCCAGGTGTCTCCGCGCATCAGCGCCGCGGCGCGGCGCCAGTCGTGGTAGGTGTGCACGAGCCACGGGCGCGTGCGGTCGTCGACGGTCGACCCCGGCAGGGCGCCGATGCGCGCGGCCACGAGCAGCGCGACGGCGGCGACGGCCGTGGCCCCGAGGGCGCGCAGCGGAGGGCGCATCGCCGCGAGCCCGCGGCCCGCGAGCAGGGCCACGAAGGGCGCGGCGATCACGAAGTTGCGCACCAGCACCAGGGGCTTGCCCGCGAGCCCCGCCACCAGCGAGAGCCCGAGCGGCAGGAGCGCGCACACGAGCGCCACGCGCGGGAGCGAGCCCGCGGGGTCGAGCGCGCCGTCGTCGCCGGGCTTGACCGAGCGCGCGAGGCGCGCAGCGATGCGGTCTCGCAGCGCGAGCGCGACGAGCGCGAGGCCCGCGGCCACGGCGCCGAGAAAGGCTGCCGTGACGGCCGTCTGCCCCTGCACCGCGGCGATGGCCTCGGACTCGCCGCGGTCGACCTCGACGCCCGCGACCTTCGCGGCGATGCGGTGGCGCAGCACGAACAGGCCCGCGGCGGCGGCGAAGGCCCCGAGCGAGGCGAGCGCCGCGAGCGCGCGGGAGAGGCGGGTGGAGGGGGGCGGCGGGCCGAAGGGGGCGCCCCACGCGGGCGCCTGCTCGCGCCACGAAGCGCTGAGACCTCGGGCGACGAGGAGGGCGACGGGGAGCGTCCACGCGAGGGCGAGCGGGAGGTGCTGGTGGGCGCCGCCGAGCCACGCGAGCACGTCGGCGTAGACGCGCGCGCCGAAGCCCAGGTAGCTCGAGTCGAAGTGCCCGGACTGGTACTTCGCGAAGACCGCGAAGGGCACGAAGGCCGCGAAGGGCACCGCGAAGAGGCACAGCCACGCGGGCAGTGACCACGCGCCGCGGCGGCCGCGGAGGGCGAGCACGACGAACTCCGCGAAGACGTGCACGGCGCCGAAGTAGTGCGTGAGGGCCGTGGCGGCGGTGACCGCGAGCCAGGCGGGGGTGAGCCAGCGGGCGCGGTCTCCGCGGGCCATGCGCACGAGGAGCCAGGTCGAGAGCGTGGCGAAGAGGGCCAGCATCGCGTACATGCGCCCCTCGCGCGAGTAGTACACGAGCAGCGGGAAGACCGACGCCACGGCGGCGCCCCACGCGCCCGCGCGGCGCCCCGCGAGGTCTCGCCCGAGGACGTAGACCGCGGGGATGAGCGCGACGCCCGCGACGGCGCTGAGGCTGCGCACGCCGAGCTCGGTGGCGCCGGCGAAGCGCGTCCACACGAGGGCGGTGAGGTAGTAGAGCGGCGGGTGCTGGTCGTAGAAGGCCGTGCGCGCGACGACGCCCGCGACGTTGCGGGGCGTGAGCCCCCAGATGCGCGTCGCGTAGAGCTCGTCGTAGTAGAGGCTCAGGGCGCCGAGGGCGTGGGCGCGCAGCGCGGCCCCGAGCGCGACGGCGGCGGCCACGAGCGCGAGGGCGCGGGCGCGCTGCTCGGGGGTGTCGGGGTCTGGGGGAGACATACGCCGCGCACGCTATCACGCGGCCAGCGGGGCGGTGGGGTCGGCGCTGCGGGCGGCGTCGCGCAGGGCCCCCTCGACCACGTCGAAGAGGGCGCGCTGCGAGTGCTCGAGCGAGAAGATGTGGTTGGTGTCGGGCGCCACCACGAGGTCGAAGCCGCGCGCGTGCCACGCGGCGGGCTCGGGGCCGAGCTCCGCGGCGCCGAGGTAGCCTTGAAAGGTCGGGTCGTACGACGAGCTGTTGAGAAAGCGCACCCGCTGGCCCGACGAGAGCACGGCGCGAAAGGCCGGCACGATGAGCTCGTTGCGCACCTCGCCGCGGGCGGCCTCGCGCTCGGCGACGGCGTCTTCGATCGCCTGCGCGCCGCCGTCGACGGCGTCGCCCACGGGGGGGCCGAAGGCGCGCTCGGCGAGCGAGCGGGCGCGCGGCGGGAGGCGCTGGATCACGCCCTCGGCGCGCGTGCGGGCCTTGACGCGCAGGGCCTCGGCGAAGAGCCGGGGGTTGCTCTCTCCGCGGGCGAAGCGCAGCCACGCGTCGAGGTCGAGGAGCTTCTTCGCGTAGAGGGCGAGCACGGTGTCGGCCTCGGCGGGGCGGGCGCGCACGAGCTCCTCGGGGTGGTCTTCGAGGAAGCGCTGTCGCGCGGCCGACGAGATGGTGACGGGCAGGTCGACGAGCACGTGGCCCCAGACCTTGCGCCCGAGCACCGGGCCCGCGAAGAGGGCCGACGCGGCGCCGCCGCAGAGGCCGCCGAGCACCACGGGGCGGGGGCCGAGCTCGGTGAGCGCGAAGTCGACGGCGGCCACCACGTCGTCGCGAAAGCCGCCGGTCTGCACGAAGCCGTAGAAGTCCATCACGAACTGCCCGTGGCGCCGCTCGCCGTCGGAGTCGCCGAGGCCGTGGTAGTCGAAGCGCAGCACGGGGTAGCCCTTCGCGGCGAGGCGTCGGGCGACGGCGACGTTCATGCGCCAGGCGCCCTGGCGCACCTTCTGGCCCGCCGAGAGCCACACGAGCACGGGCGCGTCGCGCGACGGCGCGCCGTCGGGCCGGTGGAGAATGCCCTGGAGCATCGTCCCCGAGGCGTTCGAGAAGCGCACGACGGTCTCCATGACTTATCGCTCCATCCAGGTGAGGACCGCGCGACAGACCTCGTCGGCGCGGGTGACGTGGATCTTTCCCTCGGCGTAGAGGCTCTGCGGCTCGACCGCGCGCACGAGCGTTCCCCGCGCGCCGAGGGCCGCGGCGAGGGCCTGGAGGTCTCTGGGCTCGCGGGCCGTGGGGGTGCGGGCGACGTCGACGACGAGCGCGGGCGCCCCCTCGGCGCCGAGGTCGCGCGCGAGGTCGACGGTGCGCAGCGCGCGGTACTGCGCCGAGGTGAAGCGGTAGCCGAAGAGGTTCACCTCGCCGCCCGCGTCGAGCTGCGCGACGAGGCCCTCGCGGGTCACGCCCACGCGCCGGTGCAGCACCATCTCCGCGGCGAGGTTGGCCATGAGCAGCTCCGACGCGTAGGTCTCGCCGCGCACCACGGGCTGCACCATGGCGAGGCGCGAGGCGCGCGCGGGCCCCGCGGCGAGGGCCGCGAGCGTGGCGCCGAAGCGCAGGCCCACGAGCGCCACGTCGTCGACGCGGGCCTCGTCGCGCAGCACGCGCGCGGCCGAGGTCACGTCGCCCACCCAGCGCTCGAGGGTGCCGCCCTCCCACTCGCCCTCGGAGTCGCCGCAGCCGTAGAGGTCGAAGCGCATCGCGGCGAAGCCCCGCTCGGAGAGGCGCTCGGCGAGGTCGCGGAGCACCGCGTGCGAGTCCTGCCGCTCCTCCATGAACGGGTGCACGAGCACGACGCCCATGGGCTTCAGCGGAGCGTGCGCCGCGTGGAGGTACCCGTAGAGCCGGGCGCCGTCGCTGTCGAAGAAGAACCCGGTCGTGGCGGACTCCACGGCGAGCTCTACCCCAGCTTGCGGTGCAGGTAGCGCGCGATGGCGCCGGCGGTCTCGAAGTTCTCGGGGCCCATCTCGTTGTCGGCGACCTCGACGCCGTACTCGTCGCGGATCCACGAGAAGATCTCGAGGTAGCCCGTCGAGTCGACGATGCTCGTGTCGAGCAGGGAGGTGTCGCGCGCGAGCTTGAGCGACGGCGCCACGTGGAAGTTGCCCTTCACGTAGTCGAGCACCTGGGTTTCGAGGGTTTCGAGGGAGGGTGTGGTCATGGGTTTGTCGTGGGTGATGGCGCGGCGGCGGCCCGACGAGGCCACCGTGGCCCTTCGGTAGATACTATCGGACGAAACCCCCGCGCGCCGAAAACATGATGAGAGGGCCGTGCGGACGCAATCCCACGCGTACAATCCATTCACTGCGCGCACGGACAGCGCCGGGAGCTATTTCGTCCACTCGGTGGTCTCGACCACCGGGAGCTGGAGGGCCCGCTCGCGCTCGAGGTCGAGGTTGCCCACGTGCAGCGACAGCGGCGCCTGCACCCACTTGTAGATCGACTGCACGAAGAGCCGGGTGAACTTCTCGACCCAGGCGCCGAGTTGTTCGGGCTTCTCGTCGGGGAACATCGACGCCAGGGCGCGGGTGATCTCCGCGGGCGAGAGCTTCTCGGCGGCGTAGAGGTGAAAGCACGCGTCGAGCACGCGGAAGGGCATGAGCTCGTCTTCGCCCTTCTGGTTGGGCGCGAGCTCGGGGCCCGCGGGCGCCGAGAGCGTGAGGCGGATGCCCTCGAAGCCGTGCTTCTCGAGCAGGTACTCGAGGAGGTAGATCACCACGGTCTTGGGCACGTTCGCGAGCACCGCGAGGGCGCCCTCGAGGTCGCCGCCGATGGTGGTGTACCCCATGGCCTTCTCGCTCATGTTGCCCGTCTGGAGGAAGAGCATCCCCGAGGTGTTGGCCCAGTTCCACATGCGCAAGGCGCGCAGGCGGGCCTGCACGTTCTGCTGCGTGATGGCCGTGAGGTCGCCGCCCACCATGGTCTTCGCCACGTCGGCCTCGCGGTTGAACGCCTCCTCGATGGGCACGACCATGAAGGGCACGCCGAGCTCCTCGCAGATGGTCTTCGCGCACGTGCTGGTGTGGTCCGACGAGTAGCGCGAGGGCATGTAGAAGGCCCGCATGAGCTCCGCGGTCCTGGCGCGGCGCGCGTCGGGCGCGAGGTCGGCGAAGCGCCTCTGCACGTAGCGCCACGCGATGAGCAGCGTGAGGAGCGAGTCGCGGCCGCCCGAGAGCGCGATGCCCAGGCCCTTGAACGCCCGCGTCTTCTCGAAGTAGTCGCCGATGCCGAGCGAGAGCGCGTCGAGCAGGTCGTCGCAGAACTCGTCGCGCGCCGGCCGCGGGGCGACGGGCGACGGGAGGAAGAAGCTCCCGTGCGAGGGGGCCGGGTACGCGAGGGCCGCGCGGTCGGCCGTGGCGCCGTCGCAGCGCACCACCTCGGGCCGCACCGACGACGCGCGCGCGTCGATGCAGTCGTTTCGCCACGTGGTGTTCTCGGTGCGCAGCCGCCGCGTGCGGTCGAGGTCGACCACGGCCGACGACCACCCCTCGCGCCAGCGGGGGGCCTCGACCATGGGGCGGCCGTTCTGAAAGACGAAGCCGCCGCCGTCGAACACCAGGCCGTCGTTGGCCCCCACGGCGTTGACGTACGCGAGCGCGCACTGGTTGTCGCCCGAGCGCGTGGCGAGCATCTCGCGCCGCGTGCCCATGACCCCCATGCGGTAGGGCGACGCGGAGATGTTCACCACGAGCTCGGCGCCCGCGTAGCAGCGCCGGCGCATCGGTCCGTCGGGCGACCAGACGTCTTCGCAGACCTCGACGGCGAGCGCGCCGAAGTCGAACTCGAACACCAGGTCGCCGAAGGGCGCGCCCAGGTGCTCGTCGCGCTGCCCCGGCGTGCCGCGCGAGAACGTGCGGGCCTCGTAGAAGACGTTGTACGTGGGGAGCTTCTCCTTCGGCACGAGGCCCACGAGCCGCCCGCGGTGCACCACCGCGGCGGCGTTGTAGAGGTGGCCCCGCAGCGACGCGACCGCGCCGAGCACCCACACCGTGCCCGACTGCGCGGTCTCCTCGGCGAAGCGAGCGAGCGCCGCGGCCTGGGCGTCGACGAAGCCGCGCCACTGCACCAGGTCCTCGGCGGGGTAGCCGCCGATCACCTGCTCGGGGAAGACCCCCACCGTGGCGTCGGCCGCGGCCATCTCGCGCGCCATGCGCAGGCAGCGGTCGGTGTTCGAACGCACGGAGCCCACGGTGGGGTTCACGCTGCCCAGGGCGATCTTGACGAGTCTCATGACGCTGGTGGCATCCTAGGGGCGTCGCCCGCGGGCGTCACCTGCGAACGCACCCAGTCGAGGTACGGCAGGTGGCCCTCGCCCGCGCTGATCTCGAGGGCGATCACCTCGGGCAGCTCGTACGGGTGCAGCGCGCGCACGCGCTCGGTGAGCGCGGGCACGCGGTCGGCCGTGGTCTTGATGAGCAGCGTCACCTCGGTGTCGCGCTCGACGGCGCCCCTCCACGCGTAGGTGCTGCGCACGGGGTTGACCGCGTTCACGCAGGCCGCGAGGCGCTCGGTCACCAGGGCGTCGGCGATCTCCTGGGCCTTCACCTCGGGCACGTTGCAGAGCACGAGGCGCCAGCCGCGGGGGGCGGGCTCGTCGCGCACGGGCTCGACGGCGTCGAGCGACGCGAGCGTCTCGTGGAGGCAGTGCGCCGCCCACGCCGCCCGGTCGAGCCGCGCCATCGCGAGCTCGTCGTCGTGCATGGGGCCGAAGCCCTCGCCCGGCTGCCACGCCTCGCACGCGCGCAGCGCGAGGCGCACCGCGAGGTCGGCCGCGTCGCCGTCGCGCGTGGCGCGCCAGTACGCCGACGCCCCCATCGCGAGCGCGGCCTGGTCCGACTCGCGGCGCACGT
>JBDHVF010000114.1:0-14365 GCA_039809605.1 Polyangiales bacterium
CTGCGATCGCACTGCGAATGCAACAGCTCCTGGCGAAGCCGCCTACACCCGACGACAGTTTTGACTAAAGGACAGGCTTCCGCGGGAGGGGGACGGGGGGAGGGCCCTCATTGCCTCTCTCCCTGCGCTGGGGCACTCTCGCGAGCCTATGCAGAACGGAACGCTCGCGCCGGGCGCGCGGCTCGACGGCCGCTACGAGCTGGTGGCGCGCCTCGGCGACGGCACCTTCGGCGAGGTCTGGCGCGCGGTCGACACGCGCTTGAGCCAGCGGCCCGTGGCGGTGAAGGTGCTCAAGGGGGAGTTCCTCGCGAGGCCCGACATGGTGGCGCGCTTCGAGGCCGAGGCCGACGCGCTCGCGCGCCTCGCGCACCCCAACGTGGTGTCGGTGCTCGACCGCGGCCGCGAGGGCGACGCCCGCTACATCGTCACCGAGCTCGTCGAGGGAGACTCGCTCGCCGCGTGGCTCGACCGCGCCAGGGCCTCGGGCGCGCCGACGGGCCTCGCCACCGTGCGCGCCCTCTTCGATCAGGTGTGCGCGGGCGTCGAGGCCGCCCACCAGGTCGAGGTGCCGGGGCCCATCGTGCACCGGGATCTCAAGCCCGAGAACGTCATCGTGCGCACCACCCAGAGCGGCGACGTGCTCGCCAAGGTGCTCGACTTCGGCATCGCGCAGCTCGGAGGGCGCCACGGCACCAGCACGGGCATGCTCCTCGGCACGCCGCGGTACATGGCCCCCGAGCAGGCCATGGGGCAGGTCGCGGGCGTCGGCCCCTGGAGCGACGTGTTCGCCCTCGCGGTGCTGCTCGTCGAGATGCTCACGCTGCGCTCGAACTCCGTCGGCGAAGAGACCTGGTGGGGCACCTCGCTGCGCACCAACGGAGACGTGCTCCCGCTGCTCCAGGGGATGCGCGCCGACGTGCCCGAGCCCGTGTGGCACGCGGTCGCGCGCGCGCTGCACCCGACGCCCACGCAGCGTCCCTCGAACGCCGCGATGCTCCGCGCCACGCTGCGCGCCGCGTGGGATCAGCCCGCGGCGCCCGCCGTGCCGAAGACCATGGCGATGGGCGCGTTCGCCCCGATGCAGCCGCCCACCATGGCGATGAACGCGTTCCCCCCGGTGGGGCAGACGCAGGCGATGCCGGGCTTCGCGAGCGCGCACGGCAGCACCGCCGCGCCGTGGCAACCGATGCCCATGCCCACGCCCACGGTGGTCTCGGGCTCGTCGCCGCTCTTCGGCGTGGCCGTGATGGGCGGGCTCTTCGTCGCGCTGCTCGTCGCCTCGGGCGTGTGGTACGCGCAGCGCCAGCCCCACACGACGACCGCGACGGCCGCCGCGCCCACGGTGCCCCCGCCCGTGCTCCCCACGCCCGCGCCGCCCATGCCCCCGACGCCCACGCGCCCGAGGATCGACGACCCCGACCGGCTCTACGTCGTGCGCGACAACCCCGACGCGCCGGCGCAGGGGCCCGCGAGCGCGCCCGTCACCATCCAGTGCTTCTCGGACTTCCAGTGCCCCTTCTGCGGCCGCGTGAACCCGACGCTCGAGCGCCTGCGCGAGCGCTACGGCGACCAGCTCCGCCTCGTGTGGCGCAACTACCCGCTGGCCTTTCACCAGAACGCCATGCCCGCCGCCGAGGCCGCGATGGAGGTGCAGCGCCAGCTCGGCGACCGGGGCTTCTGGCGCTACCACGCGATGCTCTTCGACAACCAGCGCGCGCTCACCGCCGACGACCTCGCGCGCTACGCCGAGGCCGTGGGCGCCAACGCCCGCCGCGTGCGCCAGGCGCTCGAAGACCACCGCCACCAGCGCGCCGTGCGCGACGACATGGCCGCGTTCGACGCCAGCGGCGCCAGCGCGGGCACGCCGTCGTTCTTCATCAACGGCCGCCTCCTGCGGGGCGCGCAGCCCTACGAGCGCTTCACCGCGGCGGTCGACCGCGCCCTCGAAGAGGGCCGCGCGAACCCGTAGCGTTCGCGTATCATCGCGCCGGGTCGATGCCCTCCCCCTCGCCATGACGACGACCGCTCGCGAACCCGTGCTCGTCATCGCCGGCGCGCTCGTCGCGCTCGCGTGCGTCGAGGCGGCGGTGCAGCGCGTCTCGCCCGTGCCCCCGCCCATCATGGAGGTCGACGACGGCGTGCGCGAGTACGCCGCGAGCGACCCCGACACGCTGGTGCTCGGGTCGAGCCACACGCGCTCGTTCGCGCCCATGCGCGACATGGTCGCCGAGCGAACCCACGGCGCGCACCGCATGGCGCTCGTGCCCGTCGAGTGGGGAACCTTCGGGTCGTACCAGTGGGTGCTCGACCACCGCATCCGCCCGCTCATCGAGGAGCGCGACCCGGCCACCGGCGCGCTGAAGCGAGGGAGGCTCCGGCGCGCGATCCTCGTCACGACCTTCTACGACCTCTGCCGCAAGCCCGGGCTCAGCGAGGCCAACCTGCCGGCGCGCGCGTGGACCTTCGGCCACTTCGCCGACGACGTGGCCGCGCACGGGCTCAACGATTTCAACGGCAACTTCCTGCAGACGCGCCTCGCCGACGCGCTGCCCTTCTCGGCGCTGGTGCAGGACCGCGGGCACGGCTTCATCGTCTCTCGCTCGATCGACTTCGCGCGCGGCGTGTCGCCCGACGAGCTCGCCGAGCGCCGCCGGTACGACCTCGACGTGGCCCGCGCCCGCATGGAGGAGCAGTACGCCTACTGCGACGACCCCGGCCACAAGCGCTCGCTGCGCGAGACGATCGACTACCTGCACGGGCGGCGCGTCGAGGTCACGCTGGTGCTCTTCCCGCTCTTGCCCGACATCGTGAGCGCGCGGTCGCGCGAGACCACCCTGCGGCGCTACGAGCGCTACGTCGCCGACCTCGCGCGCGAGGTGCCCGTGCGCGTCACCGACATGACCCTCGACGGGCCCTTCACGTACGGTGACTTTCAGTCGGACCTCGACCACCTCAACCGCGAGGGCAACCGCAAGTTCTCGCGCTGGGCGCTCGACGGGCACATGGCCTGGCTCCTCGACGCTCCGGTGGCGCCACCGGCGGTGCCGCCATGAGCTTCTCGAGCATCGGCTACGCGTTCTTCTTCCCGCTGGTGCTGCTCCTGCACTGGGCGCTGCCGCGGCGGGCGTCGTGGCAGAACGCCTTCCTCCTCGCGGCGAGCTGGCTGTTCTACTTCACGTGGAACCCGAAGCTCCTGCCGCTGCTGCTCGTCACGACGGCCGTCGACTACGCGCTCGCCGTCGACATCGAGCGCCACCGCGAATCGCCCCGCCGCATGCGCGTCGCGCTGGGGCTCAGCCTCGCGTTCAACCTCGGCACGCTCGGCTACTTCAAGTACGCGGGCTTCTTCGCCGCCTCGCTCGACGCGCTCCTGCAGCGCGCGGGCATGTCGCCGTCGCTGCCGGTGCTGCACCTCGCGCTGCCGCTGGGCATCTCGTTCTTCACCTTCCAGAAGATCGGCTACGTGCTCGACGTGTACGACGGACGCATCGCCGCGTGCCGCTCGCCGCTGCGCTTCGCGACCTTCGTGGCGTTCTTCCCGCAGCTCGCGGCGGGGCCCATCGTGCGGGGCGACGAGCTATTGCCCCAGCTCGAAGCGCCTCGCTCGCTCGACGTCGAGGCCGTGCGCGAGGGCGCGGGGCGCTTCTTCGCGGGCTTCATCAAGAAGGCCTTCATCGCCGACTACGTCGCCGCCACGCTGGCCGACCCGGTGTTCGACCACCCCGCGCGCTTCTCGACCCTGGGCCTGTGGCTGGGCCTCTTCGGCTACGCCGCGCAGGTCTACTGCGACTTCTCGGGGTACACCGACATGGCGCTGGGGAGCGCGAAGCTCCTCGGCATCACCCTGCCCGAGAACTTCAACCACCCGTTTCTCAGCAAGAGCCTCATCGAGTTCTGGCGCCGCTGGCACATCACCCTCAACCGCTGGTGGTTCGACTACATCTACGGGCCGCTCACCACGGGCGACGGGTGGTTCCGCGGGCGCCTCGACGCGGCCTTCGTGGTGGTGTTCCTCGTCTCGGGCCTGTGGCACGGGCCGCGGTGGACCTTCGTCGCGTGGGGGCTCCTGCACGGCCTCGGCCTCGTCGCGCACCGCCACTGGGACGAGTACTACCGAAGCCTCTGCCGCCGCGACCGCGCGTGGGTCGCGCGACGCAGGAGCGCGGGCTACCAGCTCGCCGCGTGGGCGCTCACGCAGGGCTTCTTCCTCGTGTCGCTGGTGCCGTTTCGGGCCACGACCCTGCGCGGCGCGGGCGCGTATGCGCTGGGGCTCGTGACGCCGCGCGCGGGGCTCACGCTGCCCGACAGCCCTCCGCGGCTGCGCACGGTGAACCTCGCCCTCTGCTTCGCGGCGCTGGCGGTCTACCACCTCGTCGAGCTCGAGCGGGGGAGGCCCTGGCGCGACCGCTTCTTCGCGCTGCCCGCGCCGGTGCGCGGGGCGGTGTACGGCCTCGCCGTGGCGTACCTGTTCGTGTTCGTGCCCGTGGCCGCAGGCGCGTTCATCTACGCGCAGTTCTGACCCCTACGAAGGAGCCCCTCGTGTCGCTCGCGCTCCGGCAGATGATCCTCGACTGGCTCGACGACAAGTACCACTTCGGCGAGGCCGCCTCGCTCATCAAGAGCGACGAGATGTCGTTCCTGCAGAACGGCATCCTCGACAGCCTGGGCTTCGTGCAGCTCGTCTTGCACCTCGAGAAGACCTGCGGCGTGAAGTTCAACCGCAAGGACATCACCCCGAAGAACTTCGACTCGATGGGCAAGATCCTCGCGTACGTCACCGCCATGCCGGGCTACCGGGAGCCGCGGTGACCGAGGTCGTCTGGAGCCCGTCGCCCGAGGCCGTCGCCGCCTCGCAGCTCACGGCGTTCATGCGCCGCTGCGAGGAGGCCACGGGCGAGCGCTTCGCCGACTACGCGGCGTTTCACGCGTTCTCGGTGCGCGAGCTCCGCACGTTCTGGAGGCTCTTCGTCGCGTGGTCGGGCATGGCCGTCGAGGGCCCGATGGACTTCGTCTGCGAGGGCGCGTCGTGCGAGACCGCGGTGTTCTTTCGCGACCTGCGGCTCTCGTACGTCGAGAACCTCCTGCGCGCGGGATCGCGCGACAGCGCGGCCGTCATCGCCCTCGACGAGCGCGGGCGCGAGGTGCGCCTCACGCGCGAGGAGCTCACCGCGCGGTCGCTCGCGTTCGCGGCGGCGCTGCGCGCGCGCGGCGTGAAGCCGGGCGACCGCGTGGCGGCCATCGCGCGCAACACCGCCGAAGCCGTGGTGGCGTGCCTCGGCGCGACGGCCCTCGGCGCGATCTGGTCGTCGGTCGCGCCCGACCTCGGGCTCGAGGTCACGCTCGACCGCTTTCGCCAGCTCGCGCCGTCGGTGCTGGTGATGCACGGCGGCTACGCGCACCACGGCGTCGAGCGCCCGCTCGCGGAGCGTGCCCCGGCGCTGCGCGAGGCGCTGCCGTCGGTGCGTCACCTCATCGCCCTCGACGACGCCGCGTGGGAGGGCGCCGACACCTCGCTCGCCGCCCTCATCGATCCGCACCGCGGCGAGCTCACGCTCGCGGACCTCCCGCGCCTCTCGTGGAACCACCCGCTCTTCGTGCTCTTCTCGTCGGGCACCACGGGCGCGCCCAAGGGCATCGTTCACGGCGCAGGGGGGACGCTCGTCGAGCACCTCAAAGAACACCTGCTGCACGGCGACCTGCGCGCGACCGACCGCATGCTCTTCCAGACCACCTGCGGCTGGATGATGTGGAACTGGCAGCTCTCGGCCCTCGCGACGGGCGCGTCGATCGTGCTCTACGACGGCTCGCCCTCGTACCCCGAGGCCGACTCGCTCTGGCGCGCCGTCGACCGCGAGGGGGTCACCGTCTTCGGCACGAGCCCCGCGTTCCTTCAGTACACCCGCGACGCGGGCGTCTCTCCGCGAGAGCGCTTCGGGCTGGGGGCGTTGCGCGCGATCCTCTCGACGGGCTCGGTGCTCGGCGACGACCTCTACGACCAGGCGCGCGACGAGGTGAAGGCCGTCCCGCTGCAGTCGATCTCGGGGGGCACCGACATCCTCGGGTGCTTCCTGCTCGGCAACCCCAACCTCCCGGTGCGCCGCGGCGAGCTCCAATGCGCGGGCCTCGCCATGGACGTGCGCTCCCTCACGCGCCCTGGTGAATCCGTGGGAGAGCTCGTGTGCGCGAGCCCCTTCCCGTCACGGCCGTTGGGCTTCGTGAACGACGACGGCGCGAGGCGCTTTCACGACGCCTACTTCTCGCAGCACGAGGGCGTGTGGACCCACGGCGACCTCCTGGAGCTCACCGCGACGGGCGCGCGCATCCACGGTCGCTCCGACGGCGTGCTCAACGTACGCGGCGTGCGCGTGGGCCCCGCGGAGATCTACTCGGCGCTCACGGGCTTCGCCGAGATCACGGCCGCGATGGCCGTCGAGCAGCGCGCGCCCGACGAGCCCGGCGGTTCGCGCCTCGTGCTGCTGGTGGTGCTGCGACCCGGCGCCGCCCTCGACCGCCCCCTCGCGCTGCGCATCAAGAGGGAGCTCAGCCAGCGCCGCTCGATGGCGCACGTGCCCGCGGTGATCGCCCAGGTCGACGCGCTGCCCGTCACGCTCAACGGAAAGCCCTCGGAGCGCGCCGCCCGCGACGCGGTGAACGGCGCGGCGGCCGTCAACCGCGCGGCGCTGCGCAACCCCGAGTGCCTCGACGCCATCGCGGCGCACCCTGCGCTGCGCGTGGAGACGTGATGGCGACGCGCAAGGTCGTCACGGTGCTCGGCGCTCGCCCGCAGTTCGTGAAGGCCAGCGCCGTGAGCCGCGCGCTCGCGTCGGCGGGCGACATCACCGAGGTGGTGGTGCACACGGGGCAGCACTTCGACGCCAACATGTCGGCGGTCTTCTTCGAAGAGCTCGCGGTGCCCGCGCCGAAGTACGACCTCGAGGTGCGCTCGCTGCCGCACGGGGCGATGACCGGGCGCATGCTCGAGCGCGTGGAGGAGGTGCTCCTCTCTGAGCGCCCCGACGCGGTGATCGTGTACGGCGACACCAACAGCACGCTCGCGGGCGCGCTCGCGGCGCGCAAGCTCGGGGTGCCCGTGGTGCACGTCGAGGCGGGGCTGCGCAGCCACAACCCGCGCATGCCCGAGGAGGTCAACCGCGTGCTGACCGACCGCATCAGCGACCTCCTGTGCTGCCCGACGCGGCGCGCGGTCGACAACCTCATGGCCGAGGGCTACGCGTCGCTGCCCTGCCGCGTGGCGCTCACGGGCGACGTGATGCACGACACGGCGCTGCACTACGCCTCGGTGGCCGAGGGGCGCTCGACGGCGCTCGACCGCCTCTCGCTGCGCGGCAAGGACTTCGCCCTCTGCACCCTGCACCGCGTGGAGAACACCGACGACTCCGCGCGCCTCGGGTCCATCGTGCGCGCGCTGCACGAGGTGGCCGCCGAGGTGCCCGTGGTGATGCCGCTGCACCCGCGCACGGCGGCGGCGCTCGCGCGCCACGGGCTGCGCGTGGACCTCACGGTGATCGAGCCCGTGGGCTACCTCGACATGGTGTCGCTCGTGCGCGGCGCGCGCGCGGTGCTCACCGACAGCGGCGGGCTCCAGAAGGAGGCGTACTTCTTCTCGCGCCCGTGCGTGACCCTGCGCGACGAGACCGAGTGGGTCGAGCTGGTCGACGGGGGCTACAACCGCCTCGCGGGCGCCGACCCGGGGCGCATCGTGGGGGCCTTTCGCGAGGCCCTGGCCGCGGGCGTCACGTTCTCGACCGACCTCTACGGCGGCGGCACCGCGGCGCGCGCCATCGTCGACGAGCTGCGCGCGCTGCTGGGTTAGGTGACCGCGAGCGCCGCGAGCTCGGAGCGGAACCCGCTCTCGCTCGCGAACTCCTCGACGGGCCCCGGGTCGACGATGGCGCAGCCCGTCACGCAGGTGCGCGCGATGCGCTGCACCTCTTCGAAGCGCACGCGGCTGAAGTCGTCGCTCGCGTAGCGCGCGTTGAGAAAGCGCACGAGCCCGGCGACCTCGTTCGCCACCCCGCGCTCGACCGCGCGAAAGCCGCGCACCACGTCGGCCACCAGCGCGGGCGACGAGGGCTGTGCTCCGCGCCCGATGCCCGCGTAGCCGAGGCCCGGCCGGAGCACCTCCGAGGCGCGCCACGCGTTGCACCCGTCGACCACGCCCACGGCGGTGGGTGCGGCGGCGAGCAGCGCCTCGCGGCCGTCGAGGTACTCGCGGTGCGCCGTGCACACGAGCAGCACCTCGGCGCCCGCCACGGCGGCCGTGAGGTCGCGCGTGAACGAGCCCGCGAGCCCCGCGCGCGCGAGGTTCTGGTCGGTCGGGTGCACGTGCGGGTCGTGCAGCGTCACCCGCGCGCCGGCCCTCTGGAGCAGGAGCGCGAGCGCGATCGTGGGCGAGTTGCGCGTGTCTTCGGAGTTGAAGCGGTAGGCCGTGCCGAGCAGCGCCACCGCGCGCCCCCGGAGCGACCCGAAGTGCCTCTCGGCGAGCGCGAGGGTCTCGGCGGGCGAGGCGTCGTTGATGCGACGCGCCGCGAGGATGAGGCTGCGCGAGGTGTCTTCGCCCGCCTCGATGGCGCGCCACCAGAGGAGCACGCCGTCTTTGGGCAGGCAGTGGCCGCCGACGCCCACCGTGGGCACGAGCACCCCGCCGCTCGGCACGGCGTTGGGGTCGGCGTCGGCCGCGTCGGCCTGCTCGATGCGGGCGTTGACCTCGCGGCGCAGCGCGAAGAAGTCGACGTCGCGCGCGTCGCACCAGCGCGCCACCTCGGCGGCGTACGCGATGCGCACGTCGCGGTACGCGTTCTCGAGCGTCTTCACCACCTCGGCGGTCGTGCTGTGGGTCTGGTGCAGAACGCCGCCGGTGACGATCTTCGCGTAGAGCCTCGCGATGAGGCCCGGCGTGTCGGGGTGCAGCCCCGCCGCGAGCTTGTCGGAGGTCGCCACGCGCTCGACGAGGCGGCCGGGCATCACGCGGTTGGGGCTGTTGCCGAGCAGCACGTCGCGCCCCTCGACGAGCCCCTCGGAGGCGAAGAGCTCGCGCACGAGCGTGGTCATGCTCGACGGCGCGAGGGTCGACTCGAAGACCACGAGCGGGACGTTGCCCGCGGGCCGGTCGCGCAGGGCCGGGGCGAGCCCGCGCAGCGCTTCGAAGAGCGGCCCGTAGTCGGGCGCGAGCCCGCGCTTGTCGGTCTGCGTGCAGACGAGCACCACGTCGGCGTCGCGCGCGGCGGCGTAGTCGTGGCTCGCCGAGAGGAGCCCCGCGGACACCGACTCGGCGACGACGCGGTCGAGGTCGGGCTCGACGCCGCCGATGGGGGAGCGGCCGGCGTTGATGGCGGCGACCTTCCACCCCGAGGTGGGCGAGTCGCGCTGGATCACCGCCACCGTCGCGGGGGCGTCGGCGCCCTCGCGGATGCGCGCGTGGGCGAGCATGGCGGCCATGGGCATGCCCACGATGCCCGGTCCCACCACCGCGATCTTGCGGACGGACCAGTGCGCGACGCGATCGTTCGTGAGGGTGAGGGGCATCGGAAGCGTCTTCTGCGATGGGGTTTTGGTGAGGTCGCGCGGGTCACGCGTCGACGAAGGTACGGTACCAGAGCTCGAGGTTGAGCAGCCCCCAGACCTTGCGGCTGAAGGCCCCTTCGCGCTGCATGAGGCGCTCGACCTCGGCGACGTCGAAGAGGCCGCGCTCGCGGCAGCGCTTCGAGAGCAGCAGGTCGGCGAAGAAGTCGCGCGAGCGGCCGCGGGCCCAGAGGTGCAGCGGCACGGGGAAGCCCATCTTGTCTTTGCGCGCGGTGATCGACTCGGGGAGCAGCCCCCGCGTGGCGGCCTTGAGGATGTACTTGAGCTCGCCGCCCTTGAACTTCATGCCCGGCGGCATCGACGCGACGAGGTCGGCGAGGCGGTGGTCGAGCAGCGGCACGCGCGACTCGAGCGACGAGGCCATGGTGACCCTGTCCTCGACGTGCAGGAGCGCCGGCAGGCCGGTGACCAGGTCGTAGTGGGTCATCTTGTTGTAGTAGGAGCGCGTCTCCGAGTGGTGGAACACCGCGCGGAAGCGCTCGAAGAGCGCGTCGGGGTCCCAGCTCGCGCGGAACGCGGGCGTGAGGAGCGAGAGCGATCCGCCGCTGCGGTCGACGAGGCGGTAGTACCGCCGGTCCATGTCTTCGAAGAGCCCGTCGCGCCAGAACTCGCGCATCATGGGCACGTACTGCCGCAGCGCGGGCAGGTTCGGCAGGATCGACGCGAACGACACGATGTGCTCGCCCTCGTCGGCGCTCTCGTAGATCGCGCCCTTGATGGCCTGTTCGAAGTACGCCATCAGGTAGCGCACGTAGCCGCCGAAGATCTCGTCGCCCCCTTGGCCCCCGAGCACGACCTTCACCACGCGCGACGCCTCGCGCGACACCACGTACTGCGGAAAGAGGCCGGGGCCGGCGACGGGCTCGTCCATGTGCCAGGCGAGGCGCGGCATGAGGTCGACGAACTGCGCCTCGGTGGGCGTGACCACGTGCTCGACGGCGCCCACGGCCTCGGCCACGACGCGCGCGTGCGCCGACTCGTCGAACTCGGGCCCCTCGTCGAAGCGTCCCGTGAAGGTGTGCAGCGGCCCGGCGGCCACGCGCGACGCGAGCACGGTCACGAGGCTCGAGTCCATGCCGCCGCTGAGGTAGGCGCCCACGGGCACGTCGGCGCGCATCTGGAGCCGCACGGCGTCTTCGAGCAGCCACCGCACGCGCTCTGCGAAGTGCCGCTCGTCGTGGTCGGCGTCGACGCGAAAGCTCGGCTCCCAGTACCGCACGGCGCGGCGCGCGCCCGTGGAGAGCTCCCACACCTGGTACTCGCCCGGCAGCACCCTGGTCACGCCGCGAAAGAGCGTGCGGTCGCCCTGCACGTGCTGAAAGGTCAGGTACTCGCGCACGGCGTCGAGGTCGGCCTCGGCGACGAGCCCCGGGTCGGCGAGCAGGGCCTTGATCTCCGACGCGAAGAGCACGCGCTCGGGCGTCGCGTGGAGGTAGAGCGGCTTGACGCCGAAGTGGTCCCTCGCGAAGAGCACCGCGCGCCGCGCGCGGTCGTAGAGCGCGAAGGCGAACATGCCGTTGAGCCGCGCGACGCAGGCCTCGCCCCACTCCTCGTAGGCCCTGAGGATCACCTCGGTGTCGGACGCGGTGCGGAACGCGTGCCCCCGCGCGCAGAGCTCGTCGCGCAGCTCGACGTAGTTGTAGACCTCGCCGTTGTAGACGATCACGGCGCGCTCGGAGGCCATGGGCTGCTGGCCCGTGGCGAGGTCGATGACCGAGAGCCGCCGGTGCGCGAAGGCCACGGCGCCCTCGTGAAAGCGCCCCTCGGCGTCGGGGCCTCGGTGGCGGATGCGCGCCGCCATCGCGGCGGCCAGCTCGGGCGACGCGTCGCCTCGGTCGAGCCTCACGACGCCCGCGACGCCGCACATCGCGCTCAGGTCCTCACAGCCGTTCGCCGCACGGGGGCGGACTCTATCAGCGCGCCGCGGCGCATGACAGTGGGGGCGGGCGCGTGATCCAATCGCCGCCCGTGGGAGATTCTTCGCATGCTCCGTGACGGCTTCGCGCTCGCGCTCGTGGGCGCCGCGCTCGCGCTCCCCGCGACGGCGGGCGCGCAGCAGCGGGTGTACATCGGCAACGACGACCACACCGACTACTTCTGGACCGGCACCGACGTGCAGTACCGCGCGGCCTTCGCCGCGATGCTGAACTACTACATGGACCAGGCCGAGCGCACGGCCACCAACGCCCCGGACTTTCGCGGGCGCTTCACCTGCGACGGGAGCCTCTGGGTCTGGGAGTACGAGCACAGCCAGAGCCCCGCGGCCTTCGAGCGCCTCGTGCGCCACCTGCGCGACGGCTCGATCACCATGTCGATGCAGTCGCTGGTGCTGCTCTACGGCGCGATGCCCGCCGAGGCCGCGCTGCGCGACCTCTACTACGCGGGGCGCCTGGAGCGCAGGTACGGGCTCGACTTCGACGTCGTGCAGGCGATGGAGAACATGACCCTCCCCGGCGGCGTCGCGTCGCTGTGGGCGGGCGCGGGGGCGCGCTACTCGTGGCGCGGCGTCTGCGGCTGCGCGTCGCGCACGCCCAACGGCGAGCGCGAGCGCGAGGTGTACCGCTTCACGGGCCCCGACGGCCGCGGCGTGGTGATGAAGTGGAACTCGCCCAACGGCGACGCCTCGCTCGGCGGCTACGCCGAGGCGCGCGACCCGGCCGACGCCGTGCGGTACATGACCACCGACTCGGGCTTTCGCGCGCGCTGGCCCTACCAGGCCATGGCGGCCTTCGGGTACGGGCACGACGACCTGCAGTCGACGACCGACCTCTTCATCCGCACGGCCATGTCGATGTCGTCGCCGGCGCGACGGGTGATCGTCTCGAACGAGGCCGACTTCTTCGAAGACTTCGTGCGCAGCTACGGGAGCGCCATCCCGACCTTCACGGGCTCGTTCGGCAACGAGTGGGACCTGCTCACCGCCTCGCTCGGCGACGTGAGCGCGCGCATGCGCCGCGCGGTCGAGAGGCTGCGCGCCGCCGAGGCGCTCGCGACGGTGGTGGCCCTGCGCGACCCGTCGGTGCTCGCGGGCCGCGCCGCCGCGCGCGACGAGGCCTTCATGCGCATGGGCATGTTCTACGACCACGACTGGACGGCCGACACGCCCCTCGGCCGCGCGCCGCGCGAGGGCTTCGAGCGCGACTCGGTCGCCCGCGTCGAGGCGTACGTCAACGCCCTGCACGACGACGCGCTCGCGCGCCTGGCGACGATGATCGCCGCGCCGCCCTCGTCGGCCGAGCGCTACGTGGTGTTCAACCCCCTCGGCTGGTCGCGCGCCGACGCGGTCGACCTGCCGTCGAGCGCCGCGGCCCCGCTGCGCGTGGTCGACCTCGCGACGGGCGCCGAGGTGCCCTCGCAGGTCATGCGCGACGGGGGCGCGCCGCGGGTGCGCGTGCTCGCGTCGGACGTGCCCGGCGTGGGATACAGGGTCTTCGAAGTGCGCGCGGGCGCGGGCACTACTTTTACGGGCGCGCCGAGGGTCGAGGGCGCGACGCTCGACAACGGGCGCTACCGGGTGACCGTGGCGGGCGACGGGTCGATCACGAGCCTCGTGGCCGAGGGGCGCGAGGTCGTGCGCGCGGGCGCGTCGCTCAACCGCCTCGCGGGCGCGACCGCGGGCGCCGTGACGACCGAGTCGTCGGGCCCCGTGTCGGCGACGCTGCGGGTGACGGCCGGCGGCGCGCCGTCGCACACCACGCGGGTGACGGTCTACCGCGGCGTCGACCGCGTCGACCTCGAAGACCGCGTCACGCAGGGCTTCGGCGGCACGGTGGGCTACCAGTTCGACCTGCGCGAGTCGGGCTACGCGATACGCCACGAGGAGGTGGGCATGATCGCGCGCGTGGGCCGCGTCTCGGCCGGCGGCGACTACGCCGACCGGAACACCCGCACCGACTACCTCTCGCTCGGGCACTTCGTCGACCTGAGCGAGGCGGCCTTCGGCGTGACGATCTCGAACGCCGACAGCTCGTTCATGCGCGTGGCGTCGAGCACGGTCGACACGCTCGACGTGTCGCGGCCGTCGGTCTTCGCGGTGGTGGGCATGCAGGTCGACGGCCCCGAGCTGGGCTTCGCGAACCAGGGCGGCGACCGGAGCTTTCTCAACCGCTACGCGCTCGTCGCCCACGGCGCGTACGACCCCGCGGCGGCCATGCGCGCCTCGCTCGAGCACCAGAACCCGCTGGTGGCGCGCGCGCTCGCGCCGTCGGCGACCGCGTCGCTCCCCTTGCGCTTCGGGCTCCTCGCGATCGACAGCCCCGACGTGCTCCCGTGGGCCGTCAAGCCCGCCGAGGAGGGCATCGACCGCGGCGTGATCGTGCGCGCGTGGAACCTCGCCGACGCGGACCGATCGTTTCAGATCGGCGCGCCCGGCAGCACGCTCCGCGCGGCGTCGCGCGCCACGCACGTCGAGACCGACACGGGCCCCGTGGCCGTGACCGCGGGCCGCGTGGGCGAGCGCCTCGCGCGCCAGCAGATGCAGACCTGGCGGCTGATGCTCGACGGCCTCGCGAGCACGCCCGTAGACGCGGGCGTGCCGATCGACGCGCCCGCCGCCGACGCCGCCGCCGACGCGCCGCGCGACACAGGTCCGCGAGACGCGGCCATCGACGCAACGCCCGACGTGCGCGACGCGCCGGTCGCGGTCGACGCGCCCGCGCCCGTGGACGCAATCGTCGACGCGGTCGCGCGGGTGGACGCGACGAGGGACGCCCCCTCGCCGCCCGAGGCCGCGGTGGGCACGCCCGTCGGCGACGCCGAGGGC
>JBDHVF010000115.1:0-14338 GCA_039809605.1 Polyangiales bacterium
GACGGGGGCGCCTCGCCCGCGGCTCCGACCTCGCCCGCGGCTCCGACCTCGCCGGCCCTCGAGACCAACCCCTACCTGCGACACTGATGAAGCGCCCTGCACCATGGCTCCTCTGCGCGCTCGCCTCGGCGGGGTGCAGCGTGTTCGACCCGTCGCTCTACCAGCAGCGCGCCGACGCCGGCGCCGACGCGACCGTGCGGCCGCTCACGCTCGCCGACCGCTGCTCGGGCGCGCTGCCGATGCTCACGGGGCCCGCGGGCGACTACAGCTTCGACACGACCTCGCTCGCCAACGACCTGAGCGACCTCGCGACGTGCACGGGCCGCGCGCTGCCGGGCAACGACGGGTTCTTTCGCGTGCACATGAACGAGGGCGAGCTCTGGCACTTTCACGTGCGCACGCTCGAGCGCACGGCCGACCCCGCGATCTACGTGCTGCCCTCGTGCGACGAGCGCGCGTGCACGGGCGGCCTCGACGAGTGCGGCGACGGGCGCGACGAGCACGTCTCCTTCCGCGCGCGAGAGACGCGCGACTACATCGTGGGCATCGACGGCTCGCACATGGGGGGCGCCCGCTACGAGCTCACGGTGGTGCACGCCACGTGCGGCGACGGCGCGCGCGAGCACGGCGAGTCGTGCGACGACCACAACCGCACGGCGGGCGACGGCTGCGACGCCCAGTGCCGCGCGGAGCTTCACGACGGCGCCGTCGAGGTCGAGCCCAACGACGACTTCTCCGACCCGAACGTGATCCTCCCCGCGTCGGGGCCGGTGACCGTGCAGGGCCGCCTCGGAGGGCGCTGCGACTTCGACATGTTCGCCGTCGACGTGCCCGCCGGGGGCTCGGTGCGCGCGACCATGCTCGACGTGAACGGCCAGCCCTGCGCCGCGGGGGCGCCCGAGTTTCGCATGGCCTGGGTGCTGACCGACGGGCGCACCACCGGCGGCGCGGGCGTCACGTCGATGACCAACCGCTGCCCGGCCATCACCGACGGCGAGTCCTTCGCGCACGTCGCGTCGGCGGGCACCTACTACGTCCGGGTGAGCACCGCGGCCGACCTCGAGACCGCGGTGGACTACAAGCTCCGCGTCGAGGTCGTGCGGCCGTAGCGCGGGGGCGGAGGCGCGCCCGCGCCGTCGCCAGTACGCGCCGGGACCCTGCCGCGCGAGCGGCGGGGCGCGACCCCGGCGCCTCCAGAACGCGCCGCGGTCGCGCACGCACGGCGGCCGACGGTACCACGCGACGGACCGGACCTTGCTCTACGCCGGGGTCATGTTCGACGTGATCATCGTGGGCGGTGGTCCTGCGGGCCTGAGCGCGGCGCTGGTGCTGGGGCGCGCGTGCCGCCGCGTGCTGCTCTGCGACGAGGGCAGGCCGCGCAACGACGTCTCGCGGTCGCTCCACGGCTTTCTCTCGCGCGACGGCGCAGACCCCGCGGAGCTTCGGCGCGTCGCGCGCGCGCAGCTCGAGCCCTACGGCGTCGAGGTGCGCGACGTGACCGTCACCGACGCGCGGCGCGTGGGCGAGGGCTTCGAAGTCACCCTCGCCGACGGGGCGCGCGAGTCGGGCCGCGCCCTGCTCCTTGCGGGCTTCGCCGAGCTCTACGGCCGCAGCGCCTTCACGTGCCCCTACTGCGACGGCTGGGAGGTGCGCGGCCGCGCCCTGGCCGCCTACGCCCGCGGCGCGTCGAGCGCGGGCTTCGCGCTCGCGCTCACCACGTGGAGCGACGACGTGGTGCTCTTCACCGACGGCACCACGCTCTCGGGCGACGACGCCGCGCGGCTCGCGCGCAACGGCGTCGAGGTGCGCGCCGAGCGCGTGGCGCGCTTCGAAGGCCGCGACGGCGCGCTGCGCAGCGTGGTGCTCGAGGGCGGCCTCTCGATCGAGCGCGACGCCCTCTTCTTTCACCTCGGCCTCGAGCAGCGCTCGGACCTCGCGCGCAGGCTCGGCTGCGAGGTCACGCGCCGCGAGGGCGTCATCACGGGCCCGTGCGCCGAGACGGGCGTCGCGGGCCTCTACGTCGCGGGCGACGCGTCGGTCGACGTCGAGTTCGCGATCGTCGCCGCGGCCGAGGGCGCCCAGGCCGCGCGCGCCATCGACCGCGAGCTGCGCGTGCGCTCGCTCGCGTCGTGAGCTCGGCGCCCGTGGCGATGCGCCACACGGCGTCAGGCCGCCACGGTGTGACGCATCTCGTTCAGCGGGGCGGGGCGGTGTCTTGAAAGACGCCGCCCTGCGCGGGCGCGGGGGTGTCGGCCGGGGGCTGTCGCCGCACGCGGTCGCGAAAGGCCGACCAGTGTCCGTTGCCCATCTCCTCGTCGCCCATGCCCCACTCGCCGTCGAGGCGCCCGTTGACGCTGCCGTCGCGGTTGCGATCGAGCCAGAACAGCATGTACCCGTGGCCCCTGATGGGCTGAAAGCGACCGCAGAGCGACTGGTCCTCGACCCACGTGAAGCGCAGCAGGTTGCCCGCGGTGCGCCCTTCGAGGCGCCCTCGCGAGCGGCACGCGGCGCGGTCGTACTGGTACGTGCCGGTCACGTTCGGGCCGGTCTGTTCGAGGTACAGGTCGCCGAGCTGCTGCGAGTGGTAGCTGCCGGTGAAGGTCTCGCCCGCGGGCATGTCGACCTGCCCGACGTTCACGGGACGTCCGCTCGCGGGGTCGCGGTCGGTCGCGTACACGTACGCGCGGCGCGGCGGGGGAGGGGGCGCCGTGGCGCATCCGAGCGCCGCGAGCGAGAGCGCGAGGAGTGGGGTCGTGCGGTTCATCGCCGCGCGCATCGTAGTGAGGGAGGGCGCCGCGCGTCACGTTCTTCGCACGGCGCGGGGCCGTGTATCATCGCGACCCGCCATGACGAGCGCGACGGAGTTTCTGCTCGGTGAGTCCAACGGGCGCGGCGTGTCGGTCGAGACGATCGTCGCGGCCGACGACGGGTGGCTCGAAGACCGCCACGACTGGGTGCAGTGGGCCTTCCCCAACCAGGAGCCCAGCATGTTCAACGACGAGGCGCCCGTCTGGGACGACGACGAGGCCCACGCGCTCCCCCCGCGCGCCGTCGAGAACCTGCGCCGCCTGCTCGCGCGCTACGAAGACTTTCTCTCGAACATGACCTGCTGGCGCTGTCGCTTCGACCACAACCACGCGCGCATCACGCGGGTGCTACTGTGCCTGCGCGACGCGGGCCTCGTCGAAGAAGCCCGCGCGTTCCACGCGTTCGTCGAGTCGGCGCCCGAGCCCGGCGAGCGCTCTCGGATGTTCTGGCGCAGCGCGATCGAGCCCGTCGGCGACTCGACCGCTCGGTGATCGTTGGTCCGTCTACGCGGTGAGTCGCTCCTGGTCGAGATCATGGTCATCGCAATCACGCTCGTCGTCTCGACCGTCGCGCTCGCGGCGATCGACGCTCTCTTGCGGCACGTCGGCGTCTACGAGTCCGTGGGCGACGCGTGGCCCGCGGGGTGGCGGCCCCGACGCGTCGCGCGCGTCGACGGCGACCTGCCGTACCGCGCGACGGGTCACGTCGAGTGGGAGCTCGCGGTCGCTCGGGGCATCCCCCGCGCGGTCTCGTTCTTCCTCCCGCCCGCGGTGCTGCTGGCCGCGGGGTGGTCGCTCGCGATCCTGCTGGCGCTCGGCGACCTGCCCGGGGCGCTCTCGGGCCGGCGCGCCCTGGGTCACGCGCTGGCCTCGCTGGCGCTGTGCGTCGCGCGCGCCGCGTGCGGGTGGGGCACGGTCGCGGCGGTGGCCGAGCGCAGCGCGAGGTGGTTCGCGCTCGCGTGCGGGGGCGCCCTCGCGCTCGACGCGCTGCTGTTCGCGCTGCCGATCCCGTGCTCCGACGTGCGCGGCGACGACGTGCGCGCGGCGCTCGAGCGGCTGCTCGCGCACGCGCCGCTCGCGTGCGGCTTCGCGTGGAGCCTCTGGCGACGACGCGGGCTCACGAGCACGCGCGACGGCGCGTCGCCCGTGTTTCAGTGAGACTTCGGCAGTCGTCCCGACCCGCGAGGCGGGGGCCGCGCCCGGCGGGTGATCGCCGCTCAGTGAACGATCGCCGTCGCGAAGAGCGCGAGCACGCAGCCGATGCTCGCGAACCACACGATCGACCGCAGCGCGGCGAGGTCGGCGAGGTAGCAGGCCGAGTACGCCACGCGCGCGACGACGAAGCCCCACGCCGCCGCGGCTGCCGTGGTGCTCCCCGGCGCGGCGAGGTGCGCGACGATCACCGCCGCCGCGAAGATCGGGAAGGCCTCGAACGCGTTCTGGTGGGCCCAGTGCGCGCGCTGCCGCCAGCCCGTGAGCTGCGACTGCCAGACGCGCGCCTGGTGGTTGTCACGCGCGGTGAACGCGCCGGCCTTGGCGGTGAGCGTGAGCGCGTAGGGCATGGCGCCCGCGAGAACGAGAGGGAGTGCGACGTGGATCACGACGCCCGTCTATCACGCCTGCGCGACCTGCGCGCGAGCGCGGCCGCAAAGAACACCGCGCCCCACCCCGCCACGCCCCCCTCTGCGGGTGCGCCCGACGCGCGGCAGCCGCAGCCGCCGTCCTGCGCGGCGCTCGTCGGCGTCGACGCGTCGACCACGTCGGCCAGGCCCGCGTCCTCTTCGACGGGCGGCATGTACGGCGCGACGCCGTTGGCGCGCAGTCGCACGTGCACGCGCGGCGTGTCGGGGTCGTTGGTGGTGATCACCAGGTCGCCCGTCGCCGGCCCCGGGCGCACCGGCGCGAACGACACCACGAAGCTCGAACGCGACCGCGCGGGCAGCGAGCCCTCGCGCGTCGCGACGCCGAACGGGGCGTCGACCGCCGCGCCGAGCACGCGCCCCGCGGCCTCGCCCGTGTTGACGATCTCGACCGTGCGCTCGGTCATGCGCCCCACGTCGATGTCGCCGAAGTCGACCGAGTCCATGGTGGCTTGCACGTCGGGCAGCGGCAGGTGCGCGACCGCGGGGTCGAAGAGCACGTGCCTCGGAAAAGGCCCGATGGGAATGGGCAGGTCGACGAGGTCGAGCGTCCAGCGGCGCCCGGCGAGGCTCACGTAGAGCCCGGGGTAGACGTGAATCGCGCCCGCGTAGCCGAGGTCTCCTTCGAGCCGCGGCTGGTACTCGACGAAGGGCCCCGCGTTGAAGCGGGCCTGCGTGCGCAGGGTCATCGCGGTGAGGGGGTCGGCGTCGAGCCCGAAGGTGAAGCGCGTCGACTGGTAGCTCGCCGACACCTCGCCCGACGCTTCGAAGGTGAAACCACCCGAGATGCCGGGGATGCGAATGATCGCGTCGGTGAGCGGCACGTCGGCGACGCGGTTGCGCATGGTGCGACCCATCACCGAGACGCGCTCCCAGGCCCACGGGTCGAAGGTGTTCCGCGCCGTCGCGCGGAAGTCGATCATGGGCACGTAGGGGATGTTGCCCTCCCAGCCCACGGTGCGACCTTCGATGGGGAGCGAGAGGCGCACGCGCGCCGAGAACTGCACGCCGTAGTCGACCTCGAGCGAGCCCTCTCCGGGCGTACCGATCGCGCGAAGGATCATGGGCTCGGGCCACGAGCCCACGAGCTCGCCCGCGGCCCGCACGTCGGTGTGCCCCGCGAGCACGGCGCGCACGCGCACCTGCACGGGGGCTCCGCGCGGAAGCCAGTCGGTGTCGAAGTCGAACTCCACCGGCAGGCCCTCGCGGTGGTGGTACGCGATGGCCGCGCGCGTACAGCCCGCGGCGTCGGGCTCGCAGCCGCCCGACTGCGCCATCGCGATCGAGGGGAGCGACGTGACGAAGAGAGAAGCAACGACGAGCGCGCGGCGCATGGCGCGCGGATGATAGGCAAAACCCCACCGTGGCGACAGGTTGACGCCCGGCGGAATCGTGGGCACCGTCCGCCGCCCATGAAATTCTTTGCGAGCGCAGCGAAGGGCACCGAGGCGGTGCTCCGCGACGAGCTGCGGGCACTGCGACTGCCGCGCGTCCGCGCCGACCGCGGGGGCGTTCACTTCGAGGGGGCGCTCGACGAGGGCATGCGCGCGTGCCTCCACTCGCGCGTGGCGATGCGGGTGCTCGCCGAGGTGGGCACCTTCACCGCGTACGACGCCGACGACCTCTACGCGGGCGCGCGCACGATCCCGTGGCACGAGCACCTGACGCCGCGGCACACGCTGGCGGTGCGGGCCACGTGCTCGAACTCGGCGCTCACGCACTCGCACTTCATCGCGCTCAAGACCAAGGACGCCATCGTCGACGCGCTGCGAGACCGCCACGGCGCGCGCCCCGACGTGAACGCCGACGACCCCGACGTGGCCGTCACCGTGCGCCTCGCGCGCGACGTCGCCACGGTGTACCTCGACCTCTCGGGCGAGCCGCTTCACCGTCGGGGCTATCGCCTCGCGCTCACCGAGGCGACCCTCAAAGAGACCCTCGCCGCCGCGGTGGTGATGCTGTCGGGGTGGTCTCCGTCGGTGCCCTTTCTCGACCCGCTGTGCGGCGCGGGGACGCTCGCCATCGAGGCCGCGATGATCGCGTGCAACGTCGCGCCCGGCGCGCGCCGTCGCTTCGGCTTCGAGCGCTGGCCGACCTTCACGCCCGAGGCCCGCGCGCGCTGGCAGGCCCTCTGCGACGAGGCCCGCGCGCGAGAGCTCCCTCGCTCACCCGCGCCCATCGCCGCGTTCGACCACGACCCCGAGGCCGTCGAGACCACGCGCCGCAACGCCGAGCGCGCGGGCGTCGCTCACACCCTCGACCTCTCGGTGCGCGACGCGCGCGAGCTCGACGCGGCCACCGGGCCCGGACACGTCGTGAGCGATCCGCCCTACGGAGACCGCCTCGCCGCGAAGCCCCTGCAGCTCGCGGGCTTCTTCCGTCAGTTCGGCGAGGCCCTGATGCGCCTGCGCGGCTACGACGTGTCGTTGCTCTCGGGCAACCCGCTGTTGTCGCGCAGCCTCGGGCTCACGCCCGTGCGCGAGCACACGCTCTTCAACGGCGCGATCGAGTGCCGTCTGCTCTCGTACAAGATCCCCGCGTAGCGCCCTGCGGTGCGATGTCCGCGTGGTGCGTACGCCCGTGGGTGAAGGTAGAGTCCCGCGCCGTGACCCGCTCCCGTCTGGTGATTGCTTCCTGCGCGGCCCTCGCGCTCTCGGCGATGGGCTGCGGCGACGACGCTGCGCCCGGTTCGATGACCACGCCCGACGCGGGAGGCCCGCGGCCTCCGCGCGAGTGTCCGCCGGGGCCCAACGTGTGCGCGTGCGCAGACAACGGCCCGCCCGACCTCTCGCGCGCCGAGGAGGGCATGGCGACGGCCACCTCCGACGACCGCCAGCAGGCCGCGCTGATTCGCACGAACTACTGGCGCACGGCGGCGGGGCTGCCGCCGGTGAACGCCGACGAGCGCCTCGAGCAGGCGGCCACGGCGCACTCGACCTTCATGTCGCAGAACCCGAGCTCGTGCTGGCCCGGCGCGCACTTCGAGAACGCGGGGTCGTGCATGGGGTACACGGGCCGCTCGCCCGCCGACCGCGTCACGGCCACGGGCTACAGGCTCTCGGCCTCGAGTGAGGTGATCAACTGGGAGCCGACGCCCCAGCGCGCCATCGACGGATGGATCTGGACCGTCTATCACCGCGCGCCCTTTCAAGACCCGAGCTACAGCGAGGTGGGCTTCGCCGCGGTGGCGGGGCGGCCCGGTGACTCGCGGCGCTTCCACAACACGATGGAGTTCGCCCGCCCCGCGGGCGGCTCGGCGCAGCCGCAGACGGACGTCTCGGTGTTCCCGCCGCCCGGCACCACGGGCGCTCCCACGTATTTTCAGGGCAACCTCGAAGGCCCGACGCCCCCGACGCCCGCGACGGGCCGCTGGCCGAGCGGCACGGTGATCTCGCTGATGTTCCACACGAACACCTTCACGATCACGTCGCACAAGCTCTACGACGGGCAGTGCCAGGAGGTCGCCCACTCGACCTTCCGCTCGTCGCGGCTGGGTGATGGCGTCGTGGCCGACTCGCAGCCCGACGCGCAGAACGGCAACCCCAGGTTCGTGTTTCTGTACGGCGACGCGAGGCTCCAGACGAACACGCAGTACACCGTCGAAGTGCGCGGCACGGTCAACGGCGAGGCGTGGTCGCGCGTCTGGGCGTTCACGACCTCTCCATGAGTCATTGACGCGCGGGCAGACGCGGCGCTACGTACGGCGCGCCATGACCCAGAAGACCTTCAACGCATTCGGGGCGCGCGACACCTTCGACTCTGGCAGCGGGCCGGTGGGCATCTACCGCCTGTCGCGCCTCGAGAAGAGCGGCGTCGCCAAGAACATCGAGGGGCTGCCGTACTCCATCCGCGTGCTCCTCGAGGCCGTGCTGCGCAACTGCGACGGCTTCGAGGTCAGCGACGACGACGTGCGCCGCCTCGCCAACTGGTACGCGCCGTCGCCCGCGGCCGTCGAGCTGCCCTTCAAGCCCGCGCGCGTGATCCTGCAGGACTTCACCGGCGTGCCCGTGCTCGTCGACATCGCCGCGATGCGCTCGGCCGTCGCGCGCCTCGGCGGAGACCCCAGGCGCATCAACCCGCTCGTCCCCGTCGACCTCGTGATCGACCACTCGGTGCAGGTCGACAACTTCGGCTCGAACGACGCCCTCTCGCTCAACCTCAAGCACGAGTTCTACCGCAACGGCGAGCGCTACAAGTTCCTTCGCTGGGGGCAGGGCTCGGTCGACAACTTCTCGGTCGTGCCGCCGGGCATGGGCATCGTGCACCAGGTCAACGTCGAGCGCCTCGCCACCGTGGTGCGCGAGGGCACCGACCGCGACGGGGCCGTGGCCTTCCCCGACACGCTCGTGGGCACCGACTCGCACACCACCATGATCAACGGCGTGGGCGTGGTGGGCTGGGGCGTCGGAGGCATCGAGGCCGAGGCCGTGATGCTCGGCCAGCCCCTCTTCATGCTCACCCCGCAGGTCGTGGGCGTGAAGCTCACGGGCCGCGCGCGCCCCGGCGTCACCGCCACCGACATCACCCTCACCATCACCCATCTTCTGCGCAAGAAGGGCGTGGTCGACAAGATCGTCGAGTTCTACGGCCCCGCGCTCTCGACCATCTCGGTCACCGACCGCACCACCATCGCCAACATGGCCCCCGAGTACGGCGCCACGATGGGCTTCTTCCCCGTCGACGACGCCACGGTGGAGTTCCTGCGCCGCACGGGCCGCCCCGACCGCACCGTGAAGCTCGTCGAGCGCTACGCCAGGGAGCAGGGGCTCTTTCGCACGGACGCGTCGCCCGACCCGGCGTACACCGACTCGCTCGAGCTCGACCTCTCGACCGTCGAGCCCACGCTCGCAGGCCCCAAGCGCCCGCAGGACCGCGTCGCCCTCTCGGCCCTCAAGAGCTCGTTCGCCAAGGGCCTCACCGCGCCCGTGAAGGAGCGCGGCTACGGCCTCTCGGAGGCCGACACGAAGACCACCCTCCACGTCACGGCGAAGGGCACGTCGGAGGACCTCGGTCACGGGGCCGTGGTGATCGCCGCCATCACGAGCTGCACCAACACCTCGAACCCCTCGGTGCTCATGGCCGCGGGCCTGCTCGCGAAGAAGGCCGTCGAGAAGGGGCTCACCGTGGCCCCCCACGTGAAGACCTCGCTCGCGCCGGGCTCGCGCGTCGTCACCGAGTACCTGCGCGAGGCGGGCCTGCTGCCCTCGCTCGAGAAGCTCGGGTTCAACGTCGTCGGCTACGGCTGCACCACCTGCATCGGCAACTCGGGCCCGCTGCCCGACGAGATCGCAAAACCCCTCGCGGGCTCGCCCCTCGTGGCCGCGGCGGTCATCTCGGGCAACCGCAACTTCGAGGGCCGCGTGCACCCGCAGGTGAAGGCCAACTACCTCGCGTCGCCTCCGCTCGTGGTGGCCTTCGCCATCGCGGGCACCGTCGACCGCGACCTCACCACCGAGCCCCTCGGCACCGGCGCCGACGGCAAGCCCGTGTTCCTCAAGGACGTGTGGCCCACCGACGAGGAGGTCGCGCGCGAGATCGAGCGCTGCATCACGCCCGCGATGTACCAGCAGAACTACGCCACCGTGTACGACGGCACCGCGGAGTGGAAGGCCATCCCCACGTCGAAGGGCGAGCTCTACCAGTGGGACGAGAAGTCGACGTACATCCAGCACCCGCCCTTCTTCCAGACGCTCACGCTCGACGTCGAGCCGCTCGAGCCCATCCAGGGCGCGCGCGTGCTGGCGCTGCTCGGCGACTCGGTGACCACCGACCACATCTCGCCGGCCGGTGACATCGCGGCGGCGTCTCCCGCGGGCGAGTACCTCAAGAGCCTCGGGGTCGAGAAGCACGACTTCAACTCGTACGGCTCGCGCCGCGGCAACGACCGGGTGATGGTGCGCGGCACCTTCGCGAACATCCGGCTCAAGAACCTGCTCGTGCCCGGCGTCGAGGGAGGCGTCACCACGCACCTGCCCTCGGGCGAGCGCATGTCGATCTTCGACGCCTCGGCGCGCTACCAGAAGGACGGCGTCGCCCTCGTGGTGATCGCGGGCAAGGAGTACGGCACGGGCTCGTCGCGCGACTGGGCCGCCAAGGGCACGCTGCTCCTCGGCGTGCGGGCGGTCATCGCCGAGAGCTTCGAGCGCATCCACCGCGCGAACCTCGTGGGCATGGGCGTGCTGCCGCTGGTCTTCCGCGAGGGCCAGAACGCCGAGAGCCTCGGGCTCACGGGCCACGAGACCTACTCGATCGACGGCATCGACGACACGATCAAGCCCCGCCAGGAGCTCAGCGTGCGCGCCGTCGCCGACGACGGCACCGAGAAGCGCTTCACCGCCATCGCCCGCCTCGACACCCCCGTCGACGTTCTCTACTACAAGAACGGCGGCATCCTTCAGACCGTGCTCCGCAACCTCGTGCGCGGCTGACACGCACCGCCCCCGCGGCGATACACTGCGCGCGACGCGGGAACCTCTCCCCATGCTCGCCGCCGCCGTCACCTCGTGGATCGACTCGCTCGACCTTCTCGCCGGTCGCGTGCTGCGCGCCGCGAGCGTGTTCGGCGCGTCGTTCTGGCGCGGCGGCGTGCTCGCGGTCGCGCCCGAGCTCACGCTCGACGAGGTCGCGCAGAGCCTCGACGCGCTCGCGCAGATGGGCCTCGTCGCCCGCGGCGCGCCCGCTCGCTTCGCGGGCGAAGACACATGGACCTTCGCAGAACCGCGCGTCGCCGAGGCGCTCGAGGCCTCCCTCGCGCCGGGCGATCGGGCCGAGGCGCACGGGCGCGCCGCGCGGTGGCTGCAGGCCGTCGGCGAGCTCGACGCGGCCGTGATCGCGTCGCAGCTCCTCCGCGGAGACGCGCCCGCCGAGGCCGCGCCGTGGTGCGCCGAGGCCGCGCGCACGGCGCTGCACGACGGCGACTACGACGCGGCGCTCTCGTGGTCGGAGCACGCCATCTCGCTGGGCGTCGACGTCGAGGCCGAGGCGGCGCTGCGCATGCTCGAGGTGGGCGTGCACGACGCCCGCGGCGCGATCGAGCTGGCCGAGCGCTGCGCGGCCGAGGCGTGGAGGGTGGCGCCCCGCGGCTCGATGGAGTGGTTCCGCGCGGCCTCGTCGCTCGCCGTGCTCTCGATGAGGCTCCTGCGACCGGAGCGGTTCCGTGAGCTCGGCCCCGCGATCGAGGAGGCGCTGCGCAACCCCGAGTCCGACGTCGCCGCGGCGGGGCTCGCGCTGGCGGTGTTCCCGATGCTCCAGGCCGGGCAGTACGTGCTGGCCGACCTCGTGATCGATCGGCTCGAAGCGATCCTCGCGTCGGGCGAGCACCCCGAGCCCACCTTCCCCGCGAGGGTGTACGCGGCGCGCGCGCTGCGGGCGCTCTTCGACGACGACCCCGCGGGGTACCTCACCGAGAGCACCCGCGCCGCGCGCTCGTACGAGTCGCTCGGCGAGCACCGCTTCGCGCTGCTCTTCTGGAACAACGTCGGCTTCGCGCAGGTGTCGCTCGGCGACGGCGCGGGCGCGGTCGAGACCCTCAACGCCATCGTGCGTCGCGCCTCGTCGCTCGACCTGCAGCGCGTCGTGGCCGCCGCGCGCCACAACCTCGGCCTCGCCCTCATGCTCACGGGCCGCCACGCCGAGGCCTGCGCCATCGAGCGCCACGTCGTCGCGTCGGCGAACGCCCTCGGCGACGCGCACCTCGCGGCGACGGCGTGGATCTACCTCGCTCGCGCGCTCCTCGCCCGGGGCGACGGCGCGGGCGCCCTCGACGCCGTGGACCGCGGCCTCCCGGCGCTCTCGATGCAGCCGGGCGCGCGGGTGTTCGGGCTCGCCATCCGCGCGATGGCCCTGCTGCGCGTGGGCCGGGGCGACGACGCGCTGCGCGACGCGGGCGAGGCCATGCAGGTGCTCGGCACCGTGGGCTCGGTCGAGGAGGGCGACGCCCTCGCGCGCCTCGCGTACGCCGAGGCGCTGCGGGCGAGGGGCCAGCGGGGGCGCTACGAAGAGGCCGCGCGCGCCGCGCGAGAGCGGCTGATGGAGCGCGCCGCGCGCGTGCCCGAAGGCGCCATGCGAGAGGGGTTCTTGAGGAACATCCCCGAGCACGCGCGCACGCTGGCGCTCTGAGCTACGCGGGCGAGGGGATCGACTTCGCGCCCACGACCATGGGCACGTCCTCGACGCGCGACGGGTCGTCGGCCGAGAAGTCGGGGAGCAGGTGCGCGCGGCTCCAGCGGTAGAGGCCGCCCTCCATGCGCTCGCCTTCGCTGCGCAGCCAGATCACGGGCTTGCCGTACGACTCGGCGCCGTCGGTCGACTCGATGTCGCGGTAGGGCGCCGACCACGTGCCCGAGTTGCCGTGAAAGACCCCCGCCTCCCAGTGGCCGTAGGGGATGTGCGTGTGGCCGAAGACCACCGCGCGCGAGCCGTAGATCTCGGCGATGCGCGGGCTCATGGCCTTGACGGTCTCCCAGTTGTCGTCGAGCGAGGGCTTGGGCACGGCGTACTCGTAGGCCGCGAAGACGAAGGGCAGGCCGAGGGCGATGCCCACGGCGGTGCGGTTGTGGCGCAGGGCGATGGGCGTGGTGACGGCCGCGACGCTGATCACGGTGAGCAGCGCGCGGTCGACCCAGAACTCGCGAACGACCTTGTAGATGGCGTCTTGCGCGGGCCGCGCGAAGAGGGCGGCGTGGCGGGCGACGGCCACCGGGTCGGCGCCGGTCTCGTCGGCGGCGCGCGCGACGATGCGCGCCGCGCGGTCGGGCGTGGGCACGTCGCGGCCCGTCACGAGCTGCGCGAACATGCGCACCAGGCCCATGAAGAAGGGCGTGGCGAGCTCGCGCCGCGTGAACACGTAGTGCTTGAACCAGTGGGCCAGGTAGCCCGGAAGCGAGAGCATGAACGACGCGTCGACGTGGGGGTTGAAGTACCCCATGCGCGAGGCCATGTAGCGAAAGGCGATGGAGCCCACCGTGGGCTGGATCTCGGGCTCCTCGGTGCCGGGCATCGGGCGGTGCGGCATCATCGGGTAGCGGAAGGTGCAGTACGGGTCGTACTGGTTGCCGTGCTCGATGTGGACCCCGTCGGGCGTGTGGTGGAACCACGCGCGAAAGAGCACCCGCCCGGCGACCTCGGGGTCCTCGGCGGCCTTCGCCACCGCGGCGCGGATGCGCGCGCGCACGCCCTCGAAGGCGAGCTGCGGGTCGTGGTTGCCCGAGACGAACACCGCGCGGTGCAGCGGTGAGGCCTTGAGCAGCCGCGCGAGGGCGCCGACGTAGCCCGGGTGGTCCCGCAGGATGCGCTCGATGAGCTCGTTGGCGACCGACTCGGTGCGCGGGAGGTCTTCGAAGATGGCCGCGCCGTCGATGACCCGGCCCGCGTCGAAGTCGAACAGGTCGCCGTTGAACACGAACTCGATCGCGTCGCCGGGCGCGCGCGCCTCGGCCAGCAGGGCGTCGACGAGCTGCGAGAACTCCCCGTCGGGCAGGTACGGGCGCTGGCGCCAGCGCATCCACGGGTCGTCGCCGGGCACTTCCTCGCACAGGTGCACGTCGGAGATCACCACGGTGTGTCGCATGAGGCGTTACGCTCCTTCTCGATCGGGGGCCTAAGGGATGGGCCAAGCATGAAGGCACCGCGCCCGAACGTCACCCCTGGCGGCGGCACCAGGGAGTGAGATTCCGCCGCGCCCGCCGGCGGGGCTGTGGTAGACGAAACGCCCTCGGAGAGACCCTCAATGGCGCAGGAATTCGTTCTCTGGATGCAGGACGTCCGCAAGGTGGTGCACCCCAAGAGGGAGATCCTCAAGGGGATGACCCTGGCATTTCTGCCGGGCGCGAAGATCGGCGTGCTGGGCGCGAACGGCTCGGGCAAGAGCACGCTCTTGCGGATCATGGCGGG
>JBDHVF010000116.1:0-14253 GCA_039809605.1 Polyangiales bacterium
GGTGCCGCCGACGACGACCGCGGCGATGACGTAGAGCTCATACATCTGACCGTAGGTGGGCGAGCCGCTCTTGAGCATCTCGGTGTAGGCGCGCTGACGGCGGTTCCACGGCCCGCTGCCCACGGCCCGCTCCTTCGACTGGAAGACCGCGAGCACCGTGTCGGCGTCGCCTGGGGACATCACCCCGCGAAGCCCCACGGACTCCGCCGCGCGCAGCGGCACCATGACCTTCATCCCCGACTCGAGGATCCTGAGCACGTAGTAGGATGCTGCGCTGCCCGCGACCTCACGGCTCTCGATCGCGGTGACCTCGCCCACGCCGTGGGCGGGGTGGACGGCCTTGTCTCCGATGTGGAAGCTCGACTCCATCCGATTTTCTCCTCGAAGCGCCGGCGCATGAACCTGCTGCCGACGCGAACAGACAGACCGACGCCCGCGGTGCGCCCCGTGAGGAGAGCCCGTGACCGCCCATACGAATCCCTGTCTCGCACCCGTTGCCCCTCGGTCGCGCTGTCGCACCACGGTCGCGACGTTGGAAGGACACGATCGTCATCGTTCGACGACGCCCATGGGTGGTATCACGCACCCCCCGCAGCGTCAAAAAACCTGCGGGTTTCGACGCGTGATTTCGAGGCGATGTCAACGTTCCGGGCCTTCGCCCACCCGCCCGCGGAGCACGTCGGCCATGGCGTCCACGGCGGCCCACGGGATCTCCAACCGTAGCTCGATCGCGCCCTCTCGCACGTCGATCGCCCCCCGCTCCGAGCGCGCCCAGCGGGGCGCGCCGATCGACTCTCCGAGCGGGCTCTCGGCGAAGGCGTCGAGGGCCCTTCGCGCGCGCGCCTCGGCGTCGGCGGGGAGCGACCCCTCGACCCTCAGCGTGACCGCGGCCCCCGACGCGCGCGCGTCGGCCGTCACCTCGACGTCGCGCGCGCCTTCGAGCAGGGCCTCGGGCGCGCGCTCGCGCAGCGCCGCGGGCACCGTGCGCCCGTGCCACCGCAGCACGGCCTCTCCGTCGTCGCCCGGCGCGTCGCGGGGGCGCAGCGCGAGGGCGTTGGCGCGCGCGCTCGACGGGCCCTCGGCGTAGGTGACGAAGGCGCACTCGTTCCACACCGCGAGCGAGACGGGCTCGCGGCCGAGCGCGCCCTCGACCACGATCACCCCGTCGCGCTCGACGCGCCCCCGCGGCGGCAGCAGCCGCTCCCAGAGCAGCGCCTCGATGCGCCGCGTGTCGAGCGGGCCCACGGCGCCGCTCCACGTCGTGGCCGCCGTCCACGCGACGGCCGCGCGCTCGACGGTGCGAACGTCGTAGCCCACGCGCCGCGCCCGCTCGACGAGCGCCCGGTCGCCCGCGTCGTCGAAGGCCCGCGCGAGCGCGCGGCCGAGGCGGGGGTGTTCGAACGCCGCGCGGGGCCGCACCACGACCCAGCTCGTCGCGTCGTCGGGCACGAGCGCGCGCAGCGAGGTGGGGCAGCGTCGTTCGGCAGCGGGGGGAGGGGCCGCGCGCGCGGTCGGGGCCGTGGGCCCGCGGGCCGCGCACGCGGCGAGGAGGAGCGAGAGGGAGAGACCGCTCAGGCCTGCGCCTTGGGGCGGGACTCCTTCTCCTTCTTGGGGGCCTCGGCGTGCTTCTCGTCGGCCTTGCCGTTGAGGCTGCCGGGCTTCTTGAGGTTGTGCTTGGCGAGCACCTCGGCCTCGACCTTCGCGAGCGTCTCGGGGTTCTTCTCGAGAAAGGCCTTCGCCTGCTCGCGCCCCTGGCCGATCCGCTCGCCCTTGTACGAGTACCACGCCCCGGACTTCTCGACGATCCCGGCCTCGCTGGCAAGGTCGAGCAGGTCGCCGCTCTTCGAGATGCCCGCGCCGTAGAGGATGTCGAACTCCACCTCGCGGAAGGGCGCCGCCATCTTGTTCTTCACGACCTTCACGCGCGTGCGGTTGCCCACCACGGTCTCGCCGTCCTTGAGGGCGCCGACGCGGCGCACGTCCATGCGCAGCGACGAGTAGAACTTCAGCGCGTTGCCGCCCGTGGTGGTCTCGGGGTTGCCGAACATCACGCCGATCTTCATGCGGATCTGGTTGATGAAGATCATCAGGCAGTTCGAGCGGTGCACCGTCGCCGTGAGCTTGCGCAGCGCCTGCGACATGAGCCTCGCCTGCAGGCCCGGGAGCTGGTCGCCCATCTCGCCCTCGATCTCGGCCTTCGGCACCAGGGCCGCCACCGAGTCGATGACCACGATGTCGACCGCGCCCGAGCGCACGAGCATGTCGGCGATCTCGAGCGCCTGCTCGCCGTTGTCGGGCTGCGAGATGAGCAGCTCGTCGGTCTTCACCCCGAGCTTCTTCGCGTAGTTCACGTCGAGCGCGTGCTCGGCGTCGATGAACGCCGCCACGCCGCCCGCCTTCTGCGCCTCGGCGATCCCGTGCAGCGAGAGCGTGGTCTTGCCCGAGCTCTCGGGGCCGTACACCTCGATGATGCGCCCGCGGGGGTAGCCGCCCACGCCCAGCGCGATGTCGAGCGACACCGAGCCCGACGAGATCACCCTCACCTCGTTGGCCGTGTCCTTCGCCTCGGTGTCGAGGCGCATCACCGCGCCCTTGCCGTACTGCTTCTCGATGCCGAGCAGGGCCAGCTCCAGCGCCTTCTTGCGATTCTCGTCCATGGTGTTGCTCTCCGATGTGTGCGTCAGAACCCTTCGAGGCGCGTCACCTCATCGCCTCGACGAACCGTGGTGTAACCCGGCACTGAACATCCGTAAAGGATACGGCGCGCTCCACCATGACATAGGCTGTCACTGCCCCGTGGGAGGGCTTTGTTTCGTGGCGTTCGGCGCGGGGCGGGCGTCGCCGAGGGGGTGCCGCGAGAGGGCGTTGTACTCGGCCCCGGTGCGCAGCAGGTCGCTGCGGTAGAGGGTGATCTCCTGGGCCATCGCGAAGCCCGCGTCGATGCGCGGCAGGGTGAGGGCGGCCAGAGCTCCGGCCTGGTGGCGCACGCGGGCGAGGGTGACGTGGCCGTGAAAGGGCCGCTTTTCACGGGGAAAGCCCAGCTCGAGGAGCGCGTCGTCGAGGTCGCGCTCCAGGGCCGCGAGCGCCTCGTGCCCCTCGACCACGTCGACCCCCAACACGCGCGGAGAGCCCCGGTCGGGGAAGGCCACGAGGTCGCGCACCCCCAGCCGCAGCGGCGCGTGGCGCCTGGCCACCGCGGCGAGCGCGTCGGAGAGCGCGGGCACCGTGCCCGCGTCGACGTCGCCCAGGAACTTCAGCGTGACGTGCAGGTTGGGCGGAGGCACCCACGAGGCCTTCCAGCCCGCGGCGTCGAGCGCCTTGCGCAGCGCGCGGGAGAGCTCGACGACCCTGCGCGTCGCGCCGAGGTCGAGCAGGCAGCCGACGAACGCGCGCACGGTCTCCATCGGGTCACCCGCACACCGACGCCTGCCGCGTCTCGACCGGGCCCAGGCACGCCTTGCGGACCATCGAGAGCGCGACGTAGGCCGCCTGGCGCTGCACCGACGCGCGGTCGCCCACGAAGCGCCGCTCGCACACCTCGGTGCCGTGCTCCGACGAGAGCGCGAAGAACACCGTGCCCACGGGCTTCTCGGGGCTCCCGCCGCCGGGGCCCGCGATGCCGCTCACCGACACCGCGAGGTCCGAGCCCGCGACCCTGCGCGCGCCGTCGGCCATCGCCCGCACGCACTCGGCCGACACCGCGCCGTGCCCGAGCAGCACCTCGGCGGGCACGCGCAGCACGCGCTCCTTGGCGGCGTTGGAGTACGTCACCGCGTCGAGCAGCAGGTAGTCGCTCGAGCCCGGCACCGCGGTGAGCATCGCGCCGATGAGCCCGCCCGTGCAGCTCTCGGCCACCGCGAGCGTGCACCCGCGGCTGCGCAGCGCCCGGCCCACCGCCGCCGCGTAGAGGTCGTCGTCGCCGCCGAACACCGCGTCGCCCAGGCGCGTCCTCGCCTCGGCCGCGGCGCGCTCGGCCAGGGCCCGCGCGCTCCCCAGGTCGTCGCCGCGCGCGAGCACCTTCACGTCGACCTCGGGCGGCCGCACGCGGTAGCCCAGGGTCACGCCCTGCATCGCCGCCTCGAGGCCCGCGAGGCGCTCGCCCACGGCGCTCTCGCCCATGCCGTAGGTGCGCAGCACGATCTGGTAGCTGCGCGGCGCGGCCTGCGCGCCGATGCGGCGCACCACGCACTCGTCGTAGATGCGCTCCATCTCGACGGGCACGCCGGGCATGAAGAAGCAGTCGGCCTCGCCCACGCGCAGCCGGAACGCCGGCGCCATGCCCGCGGGGTTGCCGAGCACCTCGGCCCCGTCGGGCACCTCGGTCTGCTTCTCGGCCAGCGCGGTGATGGGTCGGCCGATCGCCTGAAAGCGCCTGCGGATCGCGTCGAGCGCCGTGGCGTCGCGCGAGACCCCGACGCCCGCTGCGGCCGCGGCGGCGGCCACGGTGACGTCGTCGGTCGTGGGCCCGAGGCCGCCCGTGACCAGCACCACCTGCTTCGAAGCGCCGAGGCGCTCGAGCGCCGCGCGGATGCCCTCGACGCCGTCGCCGACGCACGCGAGCTCGCGCACTTCGAAGCCGAGCGCCGTGAGCCGCTGCGCGAGCCACGGGGCGTTGGTGTCTGCGATCTCCCCTCGGGTGAGCTCGGTGCCGATCGAAAGGATCGAGGCTTTCATGTGTGGGACCGGCGACCGTACGAACGAGCGCGCGCCCCGGTCAAGGGACCTCGCGACGGAATCGGGGGGTCACCGCACCTCGACGCGGGTCGCCCCCTGCACGCCCACGCGCAGCACGCGGGACGCGGCGTCGTAGTGCCAGCACCCGTCGCAGCCGTTCTGTACCGTGCGCGCGTCGGGGGCCGTCGCGAGGGCCGCGCCGCCCTCGCGCGTCACCGCGGTGGGGGCCGCGGCCGAGGGGCTCCCGCGGTGCGCGAGGTCGAGCTCGGCGCGCAGGTCCGTCGACTCGCGGCCGGGGGTGAACGTGAGCCGAAGCGACGACGCAGACTCGTCGACGGCGACGCGCGCGCCGTCTTCGAGTTCGAACTCGCGCGAGCCCGCGGGGATGATCCTCGCGCGCAGCACCGACGCGCGGTCGGAGAGGTCGACCACGCCCTCGGCGTCGGTGGGCGAGAGCGTGACCACGTCGTCGGCGAGCATGGGCACGATCGCGCCCCGCCGCACGAGCAGCACCGGGCGGCCGATGGGGGCCTCGACGGTGACGTCCGAAGGACCCTCGTAGACGGCGTTCGTGAACCAGTGGACCCACGCGCCCGGCGGCACGTGCACGCGCCGGTCGGTCGCGCCGGCGGTGACCACGGGGGCCACGTAGAGGTCGTCGCCGAGCAGGTACGCGTCGCCGTCCATCTGCGAGCCCGGGTCGTCGGGAAAGGCCAGCGCGAGCGCCTGCGTGGGCGGCGTGCCGTCGCGCGAGGCTCTCGCCGCGTATGCCCGCAGGTAGGGGATGAGGTCGTTGTGCAGCCGCGCGAGCGAGCGGTAGATGGCCGTCGCCTCGGCGTCGTACGACCACGGGTTGTGGTTGTCGCCTCCGCCCCCGAGCTGGAGGATCGGCGAGAGCGCGGTGTGCTCGGCCCATCGCAGGAGCACCTCGCGCGTGGGGCGCCCGCCGCGGTAGCCGCCCGTGTCGGCCCCGAACGCGGGGAAGCCGCTCGCCGCCAGCGAGACGAGCGCGTGTACTGACGCGGGCAGGCCGCCCACCTGCACGCGCCCGTTGGCGAGCGCGTGACGTCGAAAGTCGTTGTCGAGGTCGCCGGGCCAGATCACGTCGGCGACGCTCTGACCGCCCCAGCTCGACGCGCGCACGAGGAGGAACCCGTCGCCGCCCGCGCGTCGCATGAGCGCGTGCTGATACGCCTGGTGATAGAGCTGCGGAAAGGTCGAGTGCACGGTGCGCTCGTCTTCGCCGTTCGAGAATACGAAGCCGGGGCGCACGCCGACCAGGTCGGTGACGATGTCCTCGCCGTAATCGAGCTTGAAGCCCCGCACGCCGAGGTCGACCAGGGGTTCGAGGCGCGAGGTCCAGAAGTCCGTCGCGGCCGTCGAGGTGAAGTCGACCAGGGCCCCGTTGGAGTCGGGCATTCCCCCCGCGCTGCCGGGGTTGGTGACGCTCACGTAGGGCTGTTCGGTGGCGCGCATTCGCACGAGGTACCCGCGGTCGCGGGCCTCGACGAAGAGCGTCTCGGCGGTGTTGCGCGGCGCCTGGCCCGGCGTCACGGCGTCGAGGTAGGGCGTGCTCCACACGAGCACCTTGAAGCCCATGCGCGCGAGCTCGCGGAGCATGCCCGGCGGATCGGGGAAGCGCGCCGTGTCGAACTCGCTGTCGTTGTAGGAGCGCTGCCAGGGGTTGTCGATCCAGAGGGTGGTGACGGGGATCGCCTCGGCGCGGATGCGCCTTGCGTCTTCGAAGAGCTCGTCGCGGCTCGCCCACTCGTTGCGCCAGTGCATCGGGCCGAAGGCCCACCGCGGCGGGAGCCTCGGCAGGCCCGAGACGCGCGTGTACGCGGCCACCACGGCCGAGGGGCGCTCGCCCGCGAAGAGCAGCACGCGCGCGCGCGCCGTCTCGAAGGCGGCCGACACGCGCGCGGGGTCGCTCGACGCGACGTCGAACGCGCCGGGCGCGCGGCTCTCGACGAACATTCCATACGAGCGCGTCGAGACGAAGAAGGGCACCGGCACGTGGTGCTCGTTGGTGCCCGACGCGCTCATGCCGTCGATGCCGAACTGCATGGGCACGATCGAGCCGCGCGCGTTCGCCTCGCCGAAGCGCTCGCCGAGGCCGTGGTACTGGCCGTCGTCGGCGGCGAGGCTCCAGCGCAGCATCACGGCGTCGCGGCCCGCGGCGGCGCACTCCACGGCGTAGACGCCCTCGCCCACGCGCGAGAGCGAGACCGTCACGGGCCCCGCGGCGCCGAGGTCGAAGGTGGCCGAAGAAGACGTGTCGGCCGTGACCGCGGCGGGCGTCTGCCAGGTGATGTCCTCGGGCTCGCGCCGGCGGGGGTCGGGCGCGCGCGTGGCCGAGGGGCCGCCGGGGCTCGTGCCCACTTCGAGAAAGCTCCCGTCGCGCGGAGACTCGAACCACGTGCGGCCGTCGGGGCGCTCGACGCGAAGGGCCACGCCGCGCGGGCCCGCGGTGAGGGTCACGCGGGCGCGGGCGTCTTCGACGCGCAGCGTGGCCGTGCGCGTGGGCGCGTCGGTGGCCGCGTCGCGAGGGGCGGCGGGTGCGTCGTCGTCGCAGCCCGCGGCGAGCGCGCACGCGAGCGGGAGCCATGGGAGGCGGCGCCGTGGGGTCACGGGCGCGGGAGTGTAGTCGTCGGTCAGCGCGTCAGGTAGCGCGCGTCGCAGTAGCCGAGGGTCTCGTCGCCCGAGCGGAACTGCGACGTGCCCTCGTGGTGAAAGTACCAGCGGTTGCGCGCGGGGGCGGCGGCGATGGAGCACATGTCCGCGAGGTTCTCGAAGCTCGCGACCGTGCGCACCGCGCCCGAGACGAGGTTCTGCCGAACGACGGTGCGAGCGTCGCGCACGTAGGCGACCCAGGGCGCGCCGTCGATGAACTCCGCGACGCCCCAGAACGCCCAGCTCTCGCAGGTCTGGTGCGCGCCGAGGGGGGCGATCGCGAGCTCGGTGGTCAGGCCCATGGGGCCGTCGATGATCCACGCGCGCGAGCCCGCGGTGACGATCACGCGGCTCGGGCCGCTGAAGACGCCGAAGGCGCCGAAGGTCATGGTGCGGTCGATGAAGGCCGTGCGGGTGAGCGCGGTGGGCGGGCCGAGCGTGACGCCGGGGCTCACGGGCATCATCGTGTCGATGATCGACGTGCGCTCGTCGAGGGGCGCGCGGTTCGACCCGAGGGTGACCGCGAGGTCGAGCGCGGTCATGCTGAAGATGCCGTCGAGGCGCAGCATCGCGCCGGGGTTGGGCGCGAGGGTGTCGAGGTTGAACGACGCCGTGCGCGAGTCGCCCGTGTAGAAGACGGCGCCCGAGCCGACGGCGATGCCGCCGCGGTCGTCGCCCGTGTACATGTTGTGCTCGGCCGTGAGGCAGTGGTCGGCCGTGAGCTGGTCGATCTGAAAGGGCGTGCCGGTCATCGTCATGCCCCTGCACACGCCCATCGTGCAGCTCAGGCCCGGCGGGCACGGGTGGCCGCACGCGCCGCAGTTCATCGCGTCGGACGAGAGGTCGGCGCACGCGGCCCCGCAGCGCGTCGTGGGCGGCGGGCACACGGGCGCGCAGGTGCCGCCCTGGCAGGTCGTTCCCGCGACGCACGCGCGGCCGCAGGCGCCGCAGTTCGACGGGTCGTTGAGCACGTCGACGCAGCGCCCTCCGCAGAGCGCCTGGCCGCGCGGGCAGAACGGCGCGCACGCGGCGTTGATGCAGGCAACGCCTCCGGGGCACGTGAGCCCGCATGCGCCGCAGTTCGTCGGGTCGTTTCGCGTGTCGACGCAGCGCCCGCCGCAGAAGGTCAAACCCCCCGGGCATGCGACGCCCGAGCACACGCCGTTCGAGCACGTGCCCGAGGGGCCGCACGAGACGCCGCAGGCGCCGCAGTTGTTGTTGTCGAAGCGCAGGTCGGTGCAGGCCGTGCCGCAGAACGTACGGGGCGGGTCGCAGCCCGAGATGCACGCGCCCGAGACGCAGATCTGCGTGCGCAGGCACGCGAGCCCGCACGCGCCGCAGTTGGCGGTGTCGTTGCGCGGGTCGACGCAGGGGCCGGGGCCGCAGCGCACCGTGGGGGCCGGGCACGTCACGGGCAGGTCGGGGGTGACGGGGGTGTCGGGTGTCACGGGCACGTCGGGCGCGACCGGGACATCCCCCGCGTCGTCGCGGTAGTCGTCGGAGATCGTCCGGGCCCCGCAGCCCGCCGCGAGCAGCAGGAGCCCCGAAAGCATCAGGGAACGCGTGTACAGCATGACGGTCGAGTCCTTCTCCTGCGCGGCGTGGCGCAGCGCCGCGCGCATCGTGTCACGAACGCGCACGTTCGAGCGAAAACGGTGCCATCATCGCGGCCCTCACGGAGAGAGCCCATGACCACACCGCACCTCGCCGCGAAGCCCGGCGACATCGCCGACATCGTGCTGCTGCCCGGCGACCCCCTGCGCGCGAAGCTCATCGCCGAGCGCTTCTTCGAAAGCCCCGTCTGTTACAACGAGGTGCGCGGGATGCTCGGCTTCACCGGGCTCTACAAGGGCCGGCGCGTGTCGGTGCAGGGCACGGGCATGGGCATCCCCTCGATCTCGATCTACGCCCACGAGCTCATGGCGAGCTTCGGCGCGCGCACGCTCATCCGCGTGGGCACGTGCGGCTCGCTCCAGCCCCACGTGGGGTTGCGCGAACTCGTGCTCGGGCAGAGCGCGTCGACCGACTCGTCGCTCATCGCGCGGCGCTTCTCGGGCATGGCCTTCGCGCCCACGGCCGACTTCGAGCTCTTGCACCGCGCGTGGCGCTCGGCCAGCGAGCGCGGCTTCAAGGTGCACGTGGGCAACGTGCTCTCGAGCGACACCTTCTACGACGAGGACCCCGAGTCGTGGAAGCTCTGGGCCCGCTACGGCGTGCTCGCCGTCGAGATGGAGGCCGCGGGGCTCTACACCCTCGCCGCGCGCCACGGCGCGCGCGCGCTCGCGGTGCTGATGGTGAGCGACAGCCTCGTGGCGCACCAGGCGCTCAGCCCCATCGATCGGCAGACGGGCTTCGTCGAGATGGTCACCTCGGCCCTCGACGCGGCCATCACCGAGGAGTGACCGTGCGCGCGGCCCTCGCGTGCGCGCTGTGCCTCTCCGCGTGCGGGAGCACGGTGACGGGCACCGCGGGCGACGCGTCGGTCGACGTCGCGGCCGACGTCGCGCCGGGTTCGTGCGCGTGGCGCGTGGGCGAGGTGCGCGACCTCACGGCCGCGCTGCCGGGCGAGCCGTGCGCGCTCGAAGACATCTCCTCCGCGGGCGGCGGCGCGTGGGTGCTGCGGCGCTGCGGCGCGGAGATGGGCCCCGTGAACCGCGCGCTGGTCGTCGACCGGGTCGACGCCGACGGGCGCGCCTCGCCGCCGGTGCGTGTGCTCGAATCGCTCTCGCTCACGACGCCGTCGCCCTCGATCGCCGTCGACGACGCGCTCGGCCGTCGCGGCGTGCTGATCCCCGAGGGGCCCTCGCAGCCCGCGAGCCTCGTGCGGCTCGGCCCCGACGCCTCGCCGCTGGGAGCGACCCCGCTCTCGCAGCCCCCCATGAGCTTCTCGCTCGCGGGGTACCGGCGCGTGATGGTGAACCGCGCGGGCTTCACCGCCGTGGCCGAGCAGGTGCGCGCGCTGTGGGGCGTCTCGATGCTCCAGATGGACGCCACGGGCAACAGCGTGTCGGCCGTGGACCTGGGGCTCCCGATGTTCCCCACGGCGCCCTTCGATCGGCTGTCGTTGCCCGACGGCACCTTCGTGATGGCGTGGATCGAGCGCGACCGCATGACGGGCGTCGGGGCGTTGCGCGTGCGTCGCCACGACGAGAACGGCAACGGACACACGCGCGACTCCTTCGCGATCGACGACCATCCCCCCGACACGCTGCGCATCGCCGTGGCGCCGTCGGGCGACGGGCTCCTCGCGGCGTGGGAGGCCGTGGCCGACACGCTCCCTCCGCTGCGCACGGTGGCGGTGCGACGTCTCGCTCGCGACGCTTCTCCCGTGGGAGACACGGGCTTTCTCACGTCGCTGGGCTTCTACGGGGGCGGGCTCGACGCGGCGGGCGCGCGCGGCGACGTGCTCGTGACGGCGGTGACGGGCTCGGGCGTGCTGCGCCTCGTGGTGGCGGCGCTCGGCGCCGACGCGCAGCCGCGCGGAGAGCTGCTCATGGTGTCGCCCGTGGCTCCGTTGGCGCCCGAGCGCACCGTCGCGCGCGTGGTGGCCACGGCTTCGGGCGCGCTGGTGGCGTTTCAGCGCGACGCGCGCACGGTGTCGGTCGCGCCGCTCACTTGCGAGGCGCGGGCGGCGGATCGCTAGCGATGTAGGCCCACGGCACCTCGGAGTGGCGCTCGACGCGCGCCGTGGCGCCCCCCGCGGCGGCCTCGACGGCCTTGATCTGCGCGGCGATGTCTTCGCGGCCGTAGCCGAGCGCGCGCGCCATGCCCGTCACCTGCTGGATCGCCGCGAGGCCCGGCATCGGCACCCGGTGCCACTGGCCCTCGGCGAGCGCGAGGGTCTGGTCCTTGTGCAAAAGGTCGATGGAGAAGTGCGTTTCGAAATCGCGGCGGGCCATGGCGCCGCCCTTGAAGTTCCAGTAGGGCGACGAGAAGCCCGAGGCCTGCACGACCTCGAGCACCTTCTCGATGGGGATGCCCGCGCGGGCGCCGAGCGTCGCACCCTCGGCGAGGCCCTCGAGCATGAACGAGATGATCGTGTTGCCGACGAGCTTCATCACCGCCGCGGTGCCGAGCGGGCCCACGTAGATCACCTTCGACGCGAAGACCTCGAGCACGGGCAGGCACGCGGCGTGGAGCTCGGGCGAGCCGCCGGTCATCACCAGCAGCGTGCCGTCGCGCGCGCCCTGCTTCGACCCCGTGACGGGGGCTTCGAGGAAGTCCACCCCGTACTTGCGCGCGCCCTCGGCCATCGCGAGGGCCGTGGGGCGGCCGATGGTGCTGGTGTCGATCCAGCGCATGCCCGCGTGCGCGCCCGAGAGGAGCCCGTCGTGGCCCGTGGCGACCGCGCCCACCACGCCCGGCGACGAGAGGCAGGTGACCACCACGTCGGAGCCCTCGGCCAGCTCGCGCGGCGTCGCGGCCACGTGCGCGCCCTCGGCCGCGAGGGGCTCGGCGGCGCGGCGCGTGCGGTTCCACACGGTGAGGGGAAAGCCCTTGCGGAGGAAGTTGCGCGCGATGCCCGAGCCCATGATGCCGAGGCCCGCGACGCCGATGCGGGGGCGGTCGTTGCTGCTCATGGCCGCGCACTATACACGGGCGCTCACGCGGGCGGAGGGAAGGCGCTCCTGAAGTCGGCGAGGCAGCGCACCTCGTCGTGGGCGTGGCGCCAGCCGGTGGCCTTGCGGAACACCGCGTCGTCGATGACCACGGGGTGCTTGATGTGCTGCACGGCGCCGGGCGGCAGCCGCGGAAGGCCGAAGCGACCGCGCATGAGCTGAAACGCCGCCTCGGGCAGCGGGAGGTTGCGCCGCCCGGTCTCGCGCACGATCACCGAGAGGGGCAGGGGCTGCGGGCCGGCGACGTTGTACACGCCGCGGACGCGCTGGCGCAGCGACTCGCAGATCGAGTCGGCCACGTCGCGCTCGGCCATGAACTGAAAGAGCGGGTCGAAGCCCAGCACCGTGGGCACGTACCGACCCTTGAGGAAGCTCGCGAGCGTGCCGTGGCCCGTGGGGCCGAGCGAGTACACGAGGCGCAGCACCGTGGTGGCGAGCGAGGGGAAGCGCCAGAGCGACTGGCACGCGTAGAGGTCGGCGGCCACGAGGTCGGCCAGCTCGGGGAAGGTGCTCACCGCCATCGGGGGGTCGTCTTCGTGGTGGTAGAGCGCCTGCTCGGGGCCCGCGCCGTAGTAGGTGTGGCGCCCGACGAAGATCACGTGCTCGACGCCGTACGCGCTCGCGTGCTCGAACACCGCGCGCGTGCCGAAGAGGTTGATGCGGTAGCGCTCCTCGGTCGACGCCACGAGGTGGGTCACCGTCGCCATGTGGATCACCGCCTCGGGGCGGCGCTTGCGGAAGACCTCCTCGGCCCCGCGCTTGCGCACGTCGACGGCGTGCATCTCGACGCCCGCGGGGGCGCCGGGCCAGGGGCGGCGGTCGACGCCGAGCACGTCGTGCCCTTCGCCGACGAGCTCCTCGGCCACGAGGCGCGCGATGGGCGAGGCGACGCCCGTGATCATCACCCTCATGACAGCCCCTCGGCGGGCTCGCGCCCGAGCTCTCGCAGCCGCCCGCGGAGCGTGCCCGCGATGGCGCGCTTGACCTCTTCGACGTGGGCGTGCACCACCTCGTCGTCTTCGGTGCCCGAGCCGCGGAACTCCATGGGCTCGGCGTAGTGGACCTCCATCTGCACGGGCAGGGGCACGGGCGCGAGGTACGCGGGCACGGGCACGTAGGGGGCGCCCACGAGCGCGCCGAGCGCGTACGAGTTGGCGACCGTGGGCAGCGCCTCGCCGCCGCCGAGCACCGCCACGGGCACGATGGGCGTGCGGGTCTTCATCGCGAGGCGCATGAACCCGGTGCCGAACTCCACGAGCGAGTGGCGCTCCCAGTAGAGCTTGGCCGTGCCCTTCGCGCCCTCGGGGAAGACCATGAGCAGCCGCTCGTCGTCGAGGAGCCGCTCGGCCGTCTCGGGCAGGCCCGTGAACTGCCCCGTGCGCCCCTGCCAGAGCGAGCTGAAGGGCATGCGGTTCATGAACTTCTCGACCATGCCCTGCGCGAGCCGCGGCGGGTCGAGCTCGAGGAAGCACGAGGTGATCACCATGGCGCCGTCGATCGCCACGCCGCCCGAGTGGTTGCCCACGAGCATCGCGCGGCCGCGCTTCGGCACGCGCTCGGCGCCGAAGCACTTCACCCTGAAGTAGTGGCGGTAGAACCACCCGAACAGGGTGTACATCTGCGCGAGGTGGCGCTTCGAAACCCCGTAGGGGTCGAGGCCGAGCGGGTTCCACGGGAGCTCGATGCGGTCTACCCGCGCGCGCACGCTGGGGTCGATGGGGAGTATCACGCGAAGCCTTTCCCTCCGATGGCCGCGGATCGTAGCCCGAGGGCGCGCGCGCCGGGTACGGCGAAGCGACGCGCGGTCTGTGATAGAACCCGCGACCCCCGCCCCGACGATGCCCGACGAGACCGCCGCGCTGCAGATCCCCGACCGCGTGCCGTGCGCGACGTGCAAGGTGCCCGTCGACCCGCTGCGCGCGCCGCAGGTGGCCGTCGTGCACGAGCGCTACCGGTACTACTGCTCCCGCGAGTGCAGGGAGCGCGGGCGGCCCGCGCCCGTGCGCCCGCCGCACCACGTCGGCGCGTCGGCGCCGTCGAAGCCCGGCGTCGCCGAGACCATGGCGATGCTGGGCATCGCGCTCGAGTCGCTGCCCGCGGGCGTACTCGACGGCACGCTGCGCCCGCGCGCCGACGACGCCGCCGACGACCCGCGCCGCGCGCGCCAGGCCGACGAGCTCGCCGACCCGGTGCCCCCCGCGGTGGCCGCCTCGTCGGCCGCGTTCGCCCTGCTCTTCGCGGGCGTGACGGCCGTGCCCCTCGGCGCGCGCGTGGCGCTCTGCGCCCT
>JBDHVF010000117.1:0-14250 GCA_039809605.1 Polyangiales bacterium
TCATGGCTCAACATGAAGTTCTCCGCGAAATATTCGGGGTAATTTGAGGGGATGCCTCAGGCGCCGGGTCCCAGCCCTGCGCCTTGCAGAAGACCATGGCGGACTGCCCGCTGCGCTGCCACGCAGCCACTCGCGCCGCCCACTCGTCCATGGTCACTCGTCTCGTCCTCGGCATCTCGTGCCTCCTGCCGGGGACTCTGCGTCGTCAGCTCAAGGGAAAACAGAACGGGGCTGGGTGGATGCTAAACTAGCCACCATCTTTCACTCCAATCGCAGGAAGCTGGGCCGATGCTGTTGAGTTCGATACACGAGAGTCTCGATGGGGCTTCCTCACCGCGTCCTTGTTAGAAGCTCTCAGATACCTTGGAGATGGCCGGAGAATTGGCCCAAGGGTAGACCATTCGGCCCAGCGGCGCTCGGGGTCGAGCACGAAAAGATATTCTGTACGGTCGAGGTCGGGCAGTGAAGGACTGATCCCACGGCGGCGAACAACCGAAATCTGAGCTGCCTCCGGATAAAGTTCTCGCACACCATAACAGGACGCGTTACTGACGACGACAACAGCTCCACGAACCGCAGCACCTCGTGCAATACGTGCAAGGCGCTCCTGGTCATCCCAGTCAAAAACATCGGGCCCGTATCGATCGAATTGACGACGTGTTACCTCCCTATATGTCGGATCGCAGTACACCACATCCCCCTTTCCTGCCGATCTGAGAAACCGAGCAAAGTCACCTTGGTAGAGACGAACTCTAGCCCCGGTCAATTGTTGGGAGGCGCGTTCGATCAGCCTTCGCTTGAGAGTATATGCATGGGTTCGATCACCATATGGAACATTGAATCGCCCAGCTTGATTCTCACGATACAGTCCACCCCAACAATGTCGGTTCAAGTAGATAAAACGCACCGCTCGAGCCAATCCGCTTCTTGGATTGGCCGACCGCAAGACTGAATACACCTTCCGCGAACTGCGCAATCTTGCCAGCTTTGTCGTTAACTCCGTCGGGGCGTTCCTGACGTGCTGGAAGGCATTGATGAGTTCACCATTCAAATCAGATAAAGTTGCGGACTGAACGTTCAGGGCGAAGAACATTGCTCCCGAGCCAAGAAAGGGCTCATAGTAACGACCTTGACAATGCAGCCGTTTAGCGAGTAACGGCGCCAACGTCGCCGCAAGCCAACGCTTGCCACCAGCCCATCGCAGAAAAGGCTCAGTCACCCCTCCACCCACCTTACGCCTCATCTACGATGTAATTCCCCACAGTGTCTCTGGAAGGCCATGCTTGCGATGCTCAAGGAATTGCAACATCGCGCGAGAACTTTGGGACAACTCACGCATCTTGTACTCCCTCCCAAGTGTAGGATCGTCCACAATCTCCGCGTAGGTCTTGCCGCCAATAGTCCCCGTAGGATCATCGGGGACAAACACCGTGTCCCAATAAAATCTTGCGGACCCCCGAGCGGTTGGGGCGATTGTGCCTTGAGTCTCACCGACGAAAGTGTGGACTGACATCCCGTCACAAAACGCGACAACAGCTCTCGCAATCGCGCGGCGATTAGCCGATCCAGTTTCGCTGACGAACTTATCTTCGAGTGCATTCCACATCGGCTTAGTCAACCCCCCCGGGTAGGAGTTGGTGAGATACTCCTCGAATACCAATCCCGCGTGTTCTACGACACATGGAACCTTGATCTGTTGGTAAGCACTGACCACTTCTGCCCTAACCATTGTTTCAAGGTTAACTTCAAGAGTTTCTTTAATAGGTACAGACCTGATCTCAAACTCAAAAACGTCTCGCACTGGCCTTCCGTCAAGCAGTTTGCACTGGTCAACAAAAACCTTGTTCTCTTCAATCTTGAAGCGGCTTGAGGTAACATACACTACCTTGATTAGGCGAGTGCTCACTTCGTCCTCATCTCTCGAAGAGTTGCAACCACATCATTTGTCATGTTAGCACCCCCAATTGCGATCACATCAATGTTGCGCTCCCCAAAGAGTTCTCTCTCGAATTCCGACGGATCGGCCACCATGATATATGCACGCCTCCCGTAGGCTGTTTTCTTAAGAGCACCAAACTGCTCGTTAATCATGCGAAACAAGTAAGACACATTCCAGTCGCCAAAGCTATATCCAATGAAAAGACATACCCTGCCTAGCAGATCCGCTCGAAAGCGGTAATCCATATCAGTCGAGAGGGCGAGGCGCTTATGGTAATCCGACTCTGACAGCACCATCTTTTCTGGGTGGTTAAGGTCACCATGAAACTTCACAATCTCACAGTCATCTGTTGTCGCTCCCATATCCCCTTCGGTTGCTATTACGCGATGCGGTCTTCCGTGCAAACGAAAACTTCGTTCAATGAAATCGTCGTAATTGGTTGTGTAGATCAACTTGCAGTTAATCGAGTTAGCAAGTTCTTGGTGTATCGGAGAGGCTTTGAGCTCTGGATCGGGAGGGCTCATCGTTCGGACAAGCCAGTTGCTCAACTCCATGACGTTATCCTTCTTAATTTTGTAATATTCGAGAATCTGAAGATCATTGCCGCGAGCTCTCAAGAGTTCCGGCGCCAGAAACCCCATCTGCTTCGCAGCCTCATTAACGAGTTCCGACCAGGATGGGCCTCGATGCATAACGCCACCAACATCCCAGCGCACCGACATTGAAACTCCAGCGCCGACAAAAATCACCAAACGCCCCTGATGATAGGCACGTCGCAGTTCGTCAGGACAGCGAGACATCATGAGATCTTCCTCGCCAAAATACGCGTCATCGAGTGTGTATGGGGGATCTGATTATGTGGGTGAGTTTCGTGAAGGTCCGAATCGGAAGCGTATTCAACCGCCCATCCCCGGAAGAAGTCAAGATAATTCGTGTGATCGAGGAGGCAAGGATGGAAGTCAGGGTGCGCCCTCAAATCCTGATGCCGAGCATTAAACGCACACACGATAAGCCATCCACCAGAGCGAGTAGCATGCTGCAGTCGGCGGATAAGAGTTGCCACTTCTCCAGGCGTACCCAAGCAATGCAAGATCCCGTAAGCGATGACAATATCAAATGACTCGTCGCCCATCTCAACAGACATTGCATCTCCAAGTTCCCAAGTGATCCCCGTCATGCCTCGCCAGGTCTTTTGGGCATGATCAATCGCATATGGTGAGACATCGACCGCTCTTACAAAAGCGCCGTGTTGAGCGAGAAAAGCAGCGTTCTTTCCCTCGCCGCATCCCACGTCGAGAACTGACAAGTCTTGCAGATTGGGTACCAGATCAATTAGGCGGACGAGCAAACTACCAGGACTGCGCCCCCAGAAACATTCGCACTTCTTGTATCCGTCGTCATATCCGCCGTTCATTGGCTTTATCACCCCGCTGTTGATCGACTTTCAACAATCAGCTCTCGAAGAATATCTCGATAAGCGTTGCGGCCGTACCAATTATAGACGACGGCGTCTGCCAAACTTATCATTGAGGGTACTTCCCTTTCAACGTTATCTTCGCGGCGACGCAGGAATTCGTGAATGTCGATCTCGAATCCAGCTCTGGCGCGATAGAACTCGAACGCCAAGTCTGGCGGGGTGTGAACATACAGCACGCCAATCTTGCTTTTGCCTGCCTGAAGCTTCAGTTGCTCAAGGGTAGCCACTTGGCGCAAGCCATCAACGACAACGCGAGGTTGGTTAGATTCCTGGATACGATTCCAGAGTTCCGCGGCCAGCTTTTTAGGAGCGTTCCGTTGCTGAATAAACTCCCAAGCAGCTTCTTGGAACGATGCACGCTCCACGTCTGTGACAGGTGAACGGCCCAGTAGATTAGCGAGAACGCGACCGCTATTGATCTCGGTGTATCCAAACTCTTCTTTGAGCACACGCGTAGCTTCTGACTTTCCACTGCCAAGCGCGCCAAGCACTACAAGCACGTGAGGCGGGTGCAATGACCGCCTTCGACGGACAAGCAACGACGGCCGCTCAGATTGTGCCGTTGCGTAGAAAAATCTCAGGCAGAGTTGAGACCAGTACTCAAAGTCACGCAGCATCAAGCTCGATGACTCCGGATCAAGCCACCGCAACTGAGTAATCGCACGTTCCCCCTTCTCGGGTTTGTTCCACCGTGGATCGTCACTGACCTCATATCGGAACACTACTGCAAAATGGCGTCTCCCTACTGGTGAAGAGTCATCGTTCAGAACGCCGATTGTCTCCAAACCGATGCCGCTACGAAGACGTTCCCTATCCTTTTTAGGCAACTTCAATTCTTCTCCGAGTTCACGAACGGCACAGGCAGTGACCCCCATATTGGATGGGTCGAACAAGCTCCGATCTGTATCCGTCGTGTGGCCACCAAAGCCAATGCAGACGCGTCCACGCAACATGTCCTCGGCACGACTATATGTGCCACGATTAAATGCAAGCAGCTGCCTCCCGCGCGATACGAGCACGTAGCAGATTACTTGTTTATAATCGTCAGTACATTCTGCGGTGACTCGATCCAGATACGTGCACGCGGATGGACTGAGGAGATGAGAAGTCAGTTCCGCATGCTCTTTCTTAATGCCCTGAAACCTACCATGCTCGTCGAGTAGCCGTGAAGGGAAGACCAGCACTTGTTCTGCCGGAGGGGGTGGACGATAGGGTACTGCCTTGTAGATTGAGTTCGGCTCAACAAGCTTACGGAGGGTGAACTTGCCTGGTGCTGCGCGTACAAACTCAGAGGACTCGCCATGCCGCTTAGCGTGCACGGAGAGCTTCGCTTTCATAGTTTGATGAGGGGTCTGTCCGTTGAGTTTGTCGGACAACAAGCCTCTTTCTATAGCAGCATTGACGATCTCCATCGGGCGCATCGGCTTTCCTACGGACTCAAGTACAATCCGTGCGGCCTGAAGAAATGTACTCTCTGCCGCCTTGCCATTGCGCGCGGGCCTCGCCACTCGATCCCGCTCCGCCTTTTGCTGATGTGGGAATAGCGGAAGGACTGGACCCGCGATGATTCTGGGTGCAACTGTGCGAAGCCGAGTGTTTTGCTGACGTACGGAGGTCATTTGCAATACCGACCAGTATTGTCAACTCGAAGCTGGGCGATGGGTCTCTACGCCTCCCCGGCGAACACCTCTTCGAGCGTCTGCGCCGTCACAGCCCGTGTGGTCCACCGACGCAGCACGTCAGGGTCCGGGCACTGCTCGATCCGCCCGCGCGTCTCGTCGTCCACCGCGAACTTGCGGGCGCCGAGCACAGCATAGAGCGACTCGGCCGCAGACCGAAGGGCACCGCGGGCCTCAAGCTGCGCGCCGTACATCGCCTGGAACTCCTCGCCGAGGCGCTGGAGGGCGGGGCTGACCGGGGTCTTCTGCGGGTTCATGGCCACCTCTCGGACGATTGTAATGAGCTTCTCATGGAGCATCCCGAGAATGTAGCGGATCAGCGTCCGCTGCAACGTTTCGTCGGGGAGCGTCTCGATGAGGTCGGTGGCCTGTTCGACGATCGCCTGGGCCTCGGGGCCATAGCGGTCGTGGACGGTCCACGCGGCGAAGAACGCGAGCTCGGGGTGGGCGGGGTTGAGGAGCATCTCGGCCACGTCGCCCGTGAGTTGCACCACGACCGGCTGCATGGCCAAGCCGCCCCCCAAGGGTCCCGTCATCCGCCCGACGGTCTGCGCCCAGGTCGCCACCGCACGGTCGGCCGTGATGACGAGGAGGTCGCCGGGCACGCCCCGCTCGTTCCACAGGGCGGCGACAGCGAGCGGCCACTTGCGGGCCTTCACCTTGTCCTCGTCGAGCTGGACCTCGACCAACACCCACGACTGACCGTCGTCAGCGACGAACACGAGGTCGAGGCGGACTTCGGCGGGATCGACGACGCGGATGGCAGAGTCGGCGAGCGTGAGCTTCGCAGGGAGCAACCGCTTCGCGATCACCTGGACCAGGGCGCGCAGCCAGTCGGGGTGCTCACGCAGCAGGACCACCATCGTCTCGTGAGGAGCGCTGGGCATCGGGGCGGAGGGTCACGCCCCGACACAGGGCGCACAAGAATTCAGCAGTAACATCGAGGCTCGGGTTTGCACTTTATGGTTGACAACGCCGCGAAGGTTTCGGCCGGTTCCGCGTTCTTGGTGCCCATCTGGTGCCCGGACCTCGCGGCGAGGGGTGGGAAGCGATGGGAAGCGGTGGGCACTGGTTGGGCACCGGAAGTGCTGTCCTTACAAGGGGTTGCAGGAGAAAGCCGTGTACTGGCGCGTAGTTGGCTCACATCCCCTGGCAAGGTTCGACTCCCGGCGCCTCCACCAGTTTTCGATAACGAGATCCAGTAGCTAGCCCGCCACCCCCTCCTTGGTGCCCACTTTTCGCCGGGCGGTCCAGGGTCGCGATGGCGTCCCTGCGCACTGGCGGGGCGAGGTGGCGGTCACGCGCCGCGGAGCGATCGCAGCGCCTCGCGCAGCGCGGGCCGCGCGCTGGCGATCGCCCCGAGGCGTCGCTCGGTGTCGCTGACGTCGAACACCGAGGGCGGCGTCGCGTCGCCGTCGTCGACCTCGAGGTGCCCCGCGCCGACCTGCTCCAGCACCATCGAGGCGACCTCCTCCCAGGTGATCACTTCGGGAGACACGGCGATGAAGCGCTCGTGGTTGCGGTCGCTCGCGAGCAGCGACAGGTAGAGCCGCGCCAGGTCGCCGGCGCCGATGAACTGGCGCCCCTCCCCTCGGGCCACGCGCAGCGCCTCGCCGCGTCGCGCGGCGTCGATCATCGCGGCGATGCGCCGGTCGATTCGCACCGGGGCGCCCGCGACGCCAGGGCCCCCGACGACCGCGCCGGGGCGGAGGACGTTGCCGCGCATCGGGTGCTGGTGACAGACGGCCGAGAGGAACGCCTCGCCGCTCGCCTTGGTGGCGCCGTAGTAGTCCGCGCTGCGCAGCGGTTGACGGACGTCGATCGACGGCATCAGCGGGCGATGCACCGCCGTCGACGAGGTGTAGATCAGGTGCTCCACCCCGGCCTCCGCGGCGGCCTCGAAGAGCCGCGCGCTGGCGCGCAGATCGGCGAGCTCCAGGTCTTCGGACGCCTCGCCCCACAGCAGGGCGAGGTGAACGCACGCGTCGTGCGTCGCGAGCGTCGGCCTCCACGGCGCCAGATCGGCGAGGTCTCCAGGCGTCAGCGTCACTCCCGGCAGCGCCTCCAGGGCAGCCGCGCGCCGGGGGTCGCGGACCAGCGCCGTGACGCGGCAGCCGGCGTCAGACAGCGCGCGGACGACGTGTGCGCCCACGAACCCCGACGCCCCGGTGACGAACACTCGCAGGTGCATGGGCTTCGACGGCTCCAGGGGCGCGAGGTCTACTCCGGCGCGAACCGGGCCGAGACCATGCGCCCGAGGCGCGCGCCGCCGTCGCGGGCGCCGCACGTCAGCCCCACTCGACCTGATAGCGCGCCGGGTCGTTGCCGCCGACGCGCACCACCACGCGCTCGGCGCTCAGGCGCGCGACGGCCCACGAGCCCGCGGCGCGCCCCGGCGCGTCGTCGTCGAGGTTCTCGATCACGCTCTGAAACGTCACGTAGGGGATGCCCCGGATCACGTCGACGTGGTTGCGGTGCACGTGGCCGTTGAACACCGCGCGCACCACGCGGCTCTCCTCGAAGATCGCCCGCAGCTCGGCGCGGTTCTTCACCAGCGCGAGGTGGCGCGCGCGGGAGAACCACCGCGAGTCGTCGAGGTCCTGCTCCGACGCGCTGTGGTGCATGAGCACCGCGGTGGGCCTCGCGGTCGCCGCGAGGTCTTCTCTCAGCCACCGGAGCTGCTCGGCGTCGACGTGGATGTCGGTGTCGCGCCGCTCGATCGTGTGAAGCACCGCGAGGTGCCAGCCCCCGAGGTCGAGCGAGTAGTACGTCTTGCCCTCGCGCCCCCACGCCGCGAGCAGCTCGCGCGCCTTGAGGTGGATCGTGTCGTGGTTGCCCGCCACGTTGATCAAGGGCGCCGCGCTGCGCCGAAGGATCGACTGGCACGCCGTGTAGCGCGCGAGGTCGGCGTCGTGCGAGTCGTCCTCGATGTCGTCGCCGAGGTTCACGAGCGCGTCGACGCCCACGGCGTTCACGGCCTCGACGGCCGCGGCGGCGAGCGCGGGGGCGTGGCGGGTGAGCTTGCGGAGCTTGCCGCCGAAGTGCGCCTCGGGGCCGAAATGAAGGTCGGTCACGAAGCCCAGGGTGAGGTCGAGCGTCATGGCGCGGGCGCACGTTACCACCGATTGAAGGGGCGCCGCCGATGTGCGAGAAGGCCACGAGATGCGACCGATCATCATCGGCGCGGGGCGCGGCTCGCGCCTCGGGCCCGAGACCGACGAGGTGCCCAAGACGCTCGTGCACGTCATGGGAAGGCCCATGCTCGAGTGGATCCTGGAGGCCCTCGCGGGGGCGGGCTTCACGCGCCGCGACGTGGTCTTCATCGCGGGCTACCGCGCCGACGTGGTGCGCGCGCGCTACCCCGAGTTCACCTTCGTCGAGAACCGCGACTGGGCGAACAACAACATCCTCCTGTCGCTCCTGTGCGCGAGGGAGCACCTCGCGGGCGGCTTCGTGAGCACCTACGCCGACATCGTGTACCGCCCGTCGATCGTGCGCGCGCTCGCCGCTTCGCCGCACGCCGCCACGCTCGGCTGCGACACCGACTGGCGCCGTCGCTACCGCGACCGATCGCAGCACCCCGAGAGCGACGGCGAGAAGCTGCTCGCCGAGGGAGACCGCGTGGTGCGCCTCTCGCGCACGATCGCGCCCGAGGCGGCCAGCGGGGAGTTCATCGGCGTCGCGCGCTTCGACGCGAACGGCGCGAAGACCCTCACCGAGGCCTTCGACGCCGCGAGGGCGGAGTACGCCGGGCGCGCCTTTCGCGAGGGGCGGAGCTTCGAGCGCGCGTACCTCATCGACCTCTTTCAATGGATGATCGAGCGGGGAGAGACCTTTCACCGCGCCGACACGCACGGAGGCTACATGGAGATCGACACGCTCGAAGACCTCGCCGCGGCCCCGCGATGGTGGGCGGAGAGCGCGCCGTGAGAGACCCTGTTCCCGCGCTCTTTCCGACGACGGTCGTGGGCTCGATGCCCAGGCCGCAGATGCTCAAGGACCTGTTCGACGACGTGCACGCGGGCCGCGTCGACCCCGCCGAGCGGGAGCGCCTGCTCGACGCCGCCGTGCCCTACGCCATCGCGCTGCAAGAGGCCGCCGGGGTCGACGTGGTGAGCGACGGCGAGTGGCGTCGCTTCTCGTACGTGGCGGTGATCTGCGACGTGGCGTCGGGCTTTCGCCGCGCGCTCTCGGGCGCGGGGCAAGACGGCCGCTACTGGCACACCGTGGTCGACCGCGTGGAGCTCACCGACCCGCAGGGCCTCGCCGACGACGCGCGCTTCGCCCTCACGCACGCGCGCAGGCCCGTGAAGGTCGCGCTGCCGTCGCCCTACCTCCTCAGCGTGCGCATGTGGGACGAGGCCGCCTCGTCGCGCGCCTACCCCACGCGCCGAGAGTTCGCGCGCGCCCTCGTGCCCATCCTCCGCGCGCAGGTCGTCGCGCTGCGCGACGCGGGCGTACACACCGTGCAGCTCGACGACCCCCACCTCTGCCTCTTCGTCGACCCGGCGGTGAGGCAGCGCTTCGCCGACCCCGACGAGGAGGCGATGCACTGCGTGGGGCTCATCAACGGCGTGTTCGAGGGCGTCGCGGGCGTGAACCGCGCGGTGCACCTCTGCCGAAGGAACAAGGGTCGCCAGGGCTGGGTGGGCGAGGGGTCGTACGACGCGATCATGGGCCCGCTCGGCGCGCTCGACGTCGACCAGCTCATGATGGAGTTCACCATCCCCGCGGCGGGCGACATGCGCTGCCTGCGCGACCTGCCCGAGCGCGTGAAGATCGGCCTCGGGTGCGTCGACTGCCGCGGCGCGGTCATCGACTCGCCCGAGACCATCGTGGGGCGCGTCGAGCAGGCGCTCGCGCACGTCGCGAAGGAGCGCCTCTCGCTCGCGCCCGACTGCGGCTTCGCGCCGGGCAACGCGGCCGACATCCCGGTCGACGAGGCGTACCAGAAGCTCAGGAACATGGCCGCCGCGGCGCGCGTGCTGCGCGAGCGCCACGGCTGACCCGTGGCCGACCCCGACGTGGCCCTCGACGGCCTCGGCAAGACCTGGGCGGGCGAGCGAGGGCGGCCTCCGCACGCGGCGCTCCGCGACCTGACGCTGCACGTGGCGCGCGGCGAGGTGGTGGCGCTCGTGGGTCCGTCGGGCTGCGGCAAGTCGACGACGCTGCGCCTCGTGGCGGGCCTCGACGACCCCGACGCGGGCACGGTGCGCATCGCGGGGCGCGACGTGCGCGACGTGCCCCCGCAGGAGCGCGACGTCGCCATGGTCTTTCAGGGCTACGCGCTCTACCCCCACATGACGGCGCGCGAGATCATGGCCTTTCCGCTGCGCATGCGGGGCGCGTCGCGCGAGGCGCAGGCGCGCGCGGTCGACGAGGCCGCCGCGAGGCTCGGGCTCTCGAAGCTGCTCGACCGAAGGCCCGACCAGCTCTCGGGCGGCGAGCGGCAGCGCGTCGCGATGGGCCGCGCGCTCGTGCGACAGCCCAGGGTGTTCCTCTTCGACGAGCCGCTGTCGAACATCGACCCGGCGCTTCGCGAGGAGATCCGCGCCGAGCTCGCGGCGCTCGTGCGCGCCCTCGGCGCCACGGTGCTCTACGTCACCCACGACCACGTCGAGGCCATGACCCTCGCCGACCGCGTCGCGGTGCTGCGCAGCGGGAGGCTCCTGCAAGCCGCCTCGCCGCGCGAGGTCTACGAGCGCCCCGCGGCCGAGTTCGTCGGGACGTTCGTGGGCTCTCCGCGCATGAACGTGCTCGACGCCGAGGCGCGCGATGGTGCCCTTCACGCAGGCCCGTTTCGCCTCGCGCTTCCTGCGGCTACGGTGCCTTCGAAGCTGCGCGTGGGGGTGCGGCCCGAGCACGTGCGGCTCGGTGACGACGGCGTGCGCGCCGAGGTGCGCGCGGTGGAGCCGCACGGCGCCGAGTCGCTGGTCACGGTGGCCGTGGGCGACGTGGTGCTGCGCGCGCGCAGGCCGGGATTCGACCCGCACCGCGCGGGCGAGTCGGTGGGCGTGTCGCTCGACGCGTCGCGCGTGCACCTCTTCGACCCCGCGCGCGAGGGCGCCCGCGTGGAGACGGCGTGACCACGCGGCGCGAGCTCCTGCGCGCGTTGGGCGCGTCGCTCGCGGCGCTGCCGATGCGGGCGTGCCGCGCGCCCGAGCGCGACGACGGACGCGTGGTGCTCGACCTGTGGTTCAGCTACGGGGGCACCAACCGCGAGGTGCTGCTCGACCTCGTGGGGCGCTTCAACCGCGCGCAGCGCGCGGTGCGGGTGCGCGCGGTCTACCAGGGAGACTACTTCGAAGGGCTCGCCAAGCTCCGCACGGCGCTCGCCGCGGGCGTCGCGCCTGCGTTGAGCCACGTGGTCGGCGAGGTGGTGCCCTACCTCGCGGGCGCCCACGTGCTCGAGGCGCTCGACGGCTACGAGGGCGCGCGGGAGATGCCCCTGGTGCGCGCGCTCGCGCAGTCGGGGAGCTACCAGGGCGGCGACGCGCGCCCGCTGGTGGCGATCCCCTTCAACCGCTCGACGCCGGTGCTCTACGCCAACGCGCGCATGCTCGACGAGGCCGGGCTGCGCGCGCCCGAGACCTGGGACGACCTGCGCGCCGCCGCCGTCGCGCTCACGCGCCGCGAGGGAGGGGCCGTGCGCTGGGGCTACGAGGTGCCGATCTCGTGGTGGTTCTGGGTGGCGATGGTGGGGCAGGCGGGCGGCGCCGTGGTCGAGCCCGATGGCACTCCCTCCCTCGGCGGCGACGCGGGCGTGAAGGCGCTGCGCTTCTGGCAGGAGCTCGTGCACGAGCGACGCGTGATGCGCCCGCCGCCGGGCCGCGACTACAACGCGTGGCAGGCCGCCAACCAGGACTTTCTCGCCGGCCGCGCGGCCATGGTGATGACCAGCAGCGCCTTTCTGCGGTACCTCGAGCGCAACGCGTCGTTCCCGGTGAAGGTCGCGCCGGTGCCGAGGGACGTTCGCCCCGCGGTGCCCACGGGCGGCACGTTCTTCGTCGTGATGCGCCAGGCGCCGCGCGAGGAGCGCGAGGCGGCGTGGCGCTTCCTGCGGTGGATGTGCGATGCCGAGCAGACGATCCGCTGGGCCACGGGCACGGGCTACCTCCCGGTGTCGCGCGACGCCGTCGCGAGGCTCGAAGCGCAGGGCTACTACGCCTCACACCCGAACGACCGCGTGGCGCTCGACCAGCTCGCGCACGCGCAGCCGTGGCCGTGGGCGCCGAACCTCTTTCGCGTGCAGCGCGACGCCGTGGAGCCGCGGCTCGAAGAGGCCGTGCTCACGCGCCGCGACGCCCGCGAGGTGCTCGACGAGGCGCGCGCCGCCGCGCGCGAGGCGGCCGCGTGAAGCCCCGCGCGCCGTGGCACCCGTGGGCCATGCTGGGCCCGACGCTCGCGCTCCTCGGGCTCTTCTGGGTGCTGCCCGTCTTGCGCGCGGGCTGGTACAGCCTGCACGGCTGGGACCTGCTCACGCCCCCGCGCTACGTGGGCCTCGCGAACTACCGCGCCGTGCTCTCGTCGGGCGAGGCCGCGCGCGCGCTCGCGACCACGATCGAGTACAGCGCGATGGTGGTCGTCGGGTCGATGTCGCTCGGCCTCGCGCTGGCGCTCGCGCTCCAGGGCCGCGGGCGCCTCGTGGCCTTCGCGCGCGCGTCGATCTTCAGCGCGTACGTGGTGAGCTGGGTCTCGGTGGCCCTGCTCTGGATGTGGCTCCTCGACCCCGACGCGGGCGCCGTGGCGGCCGCGATGCGCGCGCTGCACCTGCCGCGCGTGGGCTTTCTCGCCGACCCCCACGCGGCCCTCCCCACGCTCGCGGCCGTCACCGTGTGGAAGCTCACCGGCTACGCGATGATCGTCTTCACCGCGGGCCTCCAAGACGTGCCGCCCTCGCTCCTCGAGGCCGCCGCGCTCGACGGCGCGGGCCCGGTCGCGCGCTTCTGGCACGTCACGTGGCCCCTCCTGCGCCCCACGGCGGCCTTCGTGGCGACGACGAGCCTGATCGTGTCGTTTCAGGCCTTCGACATCGTGCGGATCATGACCCAGGGCGGGCCCGTGCACGCCACGACGCTCTTCGTGTACGCGATCTACGAGCAGGTGTTTCTCGACCTGCGGGTGGGCCGCGCGAGCGCCCTCACGGTGCTCTTCTTCGCCGTGCTCGTCGCGCTCTCGGCGCTGCAACTGTGGGCCTTTCGCGCGCGGGGGGCGAAGGGGTGATGCGCCGCTCGCCCTTCGCCCGCGTGAGCGTGGGGGCCTTCTGCGCCGCGGCCGCGGCCGCGTGGGTGGTGCCCTACCTCTGGATGGTCTCGACCTCGCTCAAGACCCTGCGCGAGATCGTGCGCGCGCCGACGGCCCCGCTGCCCGAGCGCGCGAGCCTCGGCGCGTACCGCGAGGTGTTCACGGCCCTGCCCGTGGGGCGCTACCTCGCGGTCACGACCGTGATGGCGCTCTCGATCGCGCTCCTGCAGATCGCGCTCGCGCTGCCCGCGGGCTACGCGCTGGCGAAGCTCAGGTTCGCGGGGCGGCGCGCGGCCTTCGCGGCGGTGCTCGCGTGCCTGCTCGTGCCCGCGCAGGTGACCTTCGTGCCGGTGTTCGTGGCGTTCGCGCGCGTGGGGCTGGTGAACACCATGGCCGCCCTCGTGCTGCCCTTCGCCGCGAGCGCGCTCGGCACCTTCATGGTGCGCCAGGCGCTCGCCTCGGTGCCCGACGAGATCGTCGAGGCCGCGCGCATGGACGGCGCCTCGGAGCTCACGGTGGTCTACCGCATCCTGGGGCCCGTCGTGGCGCCCACGCTCGCGTCGCTCTTTCTCATCAGCTTCGTGTTCCACTGGAACGACTACTTCTGGCCGCTGGTGATGACCACCGACGACGGCGTGCGCACGCTGCCGCTCGGCGTGGCGCTCCTGCGCGAGCAGGGCACGGGCGTGCGGTGGCACATCGTGATGGCGGGCAACGTGGTGCTGTCGCTGCCGCCGCTGGCGCTCTTCGCGGCGGCGCAGCGGCACCTGCTGCGCGCGGTGTCGGGCCGCGGGTGACGGCGCCCACGGGCGCGCGGCGCCGCGGCCACGGCGCGTGAAGCGCGAGCCCGTACGCATGCGCCTTCTGCGCGTGGCACGGGCGGTGGTATCCAGCACCGCCATGCGTCACCC
>JBDHVF010000118.1:0-14194 GCA_039809605.1 Polyangiales bacterium
GCGCCCGACGTGGAGGCGCCCGACGCCGCGGCGCCCGCCGACGTTGCGGTGCCCGACGACGCTGCGATCGCGGACGCGCCGACGGTCTCGTGCGCGGGCCGTCGCGGCGTCGCGGGCGCGGGCGGCGTGCGCACCGTGATGATGGGGTCGGTCGCCCGGAGCTACCGCGTGTACGCCGGTCGCCGCTACGACCCCGCGCGGCCGGCGATGCTGGTGCTGAACTTCCACGGCTTCACGTCGAACGCCCTCCAGCAGGAGCTCTACGCCAACATGCCCGCGCTCGCCGACGCGCGCGGCTTCGTCGTGGCCTCGCCCGACGGCCTCGACGCGAGCTGGCACGCCGGCCAGTGCTGCGGCCTCTCGATGACCCGCGCGGTCGACGACGTGGCCTTCGTGCGGCGCGTGATCGACGAGGTGTCGGCGGAGTTCTGCGTCGACCCGGCGCGCGTGTTCGCGACGGGCATGTCGAACGGGGGGTTCCTCTCGCACCGGCTCGCATGCGAGCTGAGCGACCGCATCGCGGCCGTCGCCCCCGTGGCCGGGGTGATGGGCGTGCCGACGTGCGCGCCGCGCCGGGCGGTGCCCGTGTTCCAGTTCCACGGCACGCTCGACCCGCTGGTGCCCTACAACGGCGGCGGATTGCAGGGCTTCAACTCCGTGGCCGACACGATGCGAGGCTGGGTCGCGCGCGACGGGTGCGGCGCCGCGCCGATGGAGTTCCTGCGCCGCGGCCTCGTGCACTGCGACCGTTGGAGCGCGTGCCGCGACGGCGCCGAGGTGCAGCTCTGCACGGTCGACGGCGGCGGGCACACGTGGCCCGGTGCGCTGCCGATCCCCGCGTTCGGCCTCACCGCGACGGACGTCTCCGCGTCGGAGATGATGCTCGACTTCTTCGAGCGCCACCCGATGCGGTGACGCGCGGATGTCAGCGGCCGAAGAGCCCGCGGCGCTTCGGGGCCTGGGCCTTCGTGGCGTTGGCGAGACGCTGGCCGAGGATGCGGCTCATCTCGAGCGCGAGCGAGGGGTTGGCCATGACGACGCGGCGGAAGTCGTCGCGCCCGATGGCGAGCAGCTCGCAGTCGGCGGCCGCGCGCGCCGCGGTCGAGCGCGGCTCGCCCGTGAGCAGCGCGACCTCGCCGAAGAAGCCGCCCGCGCGCACCGTCTCGACGACGCGGTCGCCGTCGCCCACGAGCGCCACCTCGCCCGAGAGCACCAGGTAGAACGAGTCGCCCTGGTCGCCCTTGAGAAAGATGGTGGTGCCCGAGGGCTTGCGCACGAGGTCGATGCCGCGGGCGAGCTCGGCGAGCTCGCGCTCGTCGAGGGGGGCCATGAAGTCGATGCGGCGCAGCGCGCTCGCGACGCCCTCGACCGACTCGCCCGTGGCCGTCGGCTCGGCGGTGAGGAACTCGACCGCGCGGCTGAGCTGGTCGCGGCGCGCCACGACGATGGCCGTGTGGTGGGCGCGCAGCGCGCTGGCGCCCGTGGGCAGCTCGGTCTGCCCGTCGGGGTCGACGATGGCGATGAAGACGCAGTCGCGGGGAAAGCCCGCGTCGGCGCGCACCTGCGCCACGGTGCGCCCCGCGACGAGCGCGCGCGGCCCGATGGGCAGCTCGAACAGGATCATGTCGCCCGCGGGCAGCGGGATGATGCCGCCCACGTCGGGGAACTCGATCGCCGTGACGATCTTCGAGACGACGACCTCGGCCTCGGCGATGAGGTCGCGCGCGCCGGCGAGGCGGTAGGCCTCGCGGTAGCGGTCGTCGAGCATGCGCACCATCACCCGCGCGCTCGATCGGGCGCGGCAGAGCATGGTGAACGCGAGGTTGTCGGCGTCGCGCGGGAGCATCGCCGCGGCGATGTCGGCCGACGCCACGCCCGCGGCCTCGAGGGCGCGCGCGTCGGTCGCGTCGCCGCAGACGGTGACGGCCCCGACCTCTTCGAAGATCTGCTCGCAGAGCGCGCGGTCGCGCTCGATGACCGTGACGGCGTGGCGCGCCGCGACGAGCCGCGCCGCGAGCGCGCTGCCGACGCGCCCTCCGCCCGCGATGACCACCTTCAATGCTCCCTCCCTTGGGTGCGCGCCGAGGCGGGCTGCGCCTCGGCCGCGTCGTGTCCGCCGAGCAGGTGCTCGAGCTCGAGGAGCCTCCGGTCGGTCTCGGCGAGCAGCGCCTCGGCGGTGGCCTCGGGCAGCAGCCCCCCGCGGCGCGCGCCGACGATGGCCGTGCGCTCGGCGTCGATGAGCCGCCTGCGCGCGGCGAGCACCGCGCGGGCGCCGTGCGTGAGGTGGCGCTCCTGAAGGCGCCGCAGCTCGCGCTCGGCGGCGGCGATGACCACCTGGTACTCGCCGCGGAGCTGGTCGTAGCCCGCGCGGGGCACGAGGCCCGCGGCGTAGAGGGACTCGAGCTCCTGGCGCGCGGCGCGCGCGCCGACGAGGCGCCCGCGCTCGGCGGCGACGACGGCCTCGCCGGGGTCTTCGCGCACGAGCCCGAGGCCCCGCAGCGCGCGCGGGAGCATGAGCCCCTGGGCGACGAGCGAGACGAAGGTGACGCCGAACGCGGCGTCGACGAGCAGCGAGCGCGAGGGCGTCGACGCGGGGAGGCCGAGGGCGAGCGCGATCGAGAGGGCGCCCTTGATGTTGCCGAGGATGAACACGTGCTGCCAGCGCGCGGGCACGGCGAGGGCGGGGCGCGCGAGGCCGAGGAGCGCGAAGGGGACGTAGATGGCCGCGGCGCGGCCGGCGAACACGCAGGCCACGGCGATGAGCGTCTCGCCGAGGTGCCCCACGAGCGACCTGGGGTTGGTCGCGAGGCCCACCGAGAGGAACAGGAACGTGTTGACCCCGAACGCGACGTACTCCCAGAACGAGTTGATGGCGACGCGGCTCTGCGGGGCGACGTCGCGGCGAAGCGCGGTGCCGATGGTGAGCCCCGCGGTGACGGCGGCGATGACGCCCGAGACGTGGAGCTGCTCGGCGGCCGTGTACGCCGCGTACGCGAGGGCGCTCGTGGCCATGATCTCGGCGAGCGGGTCCTCGGTGCGGCGGATGACGAACGCGACGCCGAGGCCCATGGCGAGCCCCACGGCGAGGCCGCCCACGGTGGCGAGCACGGCCTGCGCGGCGAGGGCGGGCACCTGCACGTCGCCGCCGCGCGTGACGACCGTGACGATGGCGCCGTACATCACGAGCGCGGTGCCGTCGTTGAAGAGGCTCTCGCCCTCCATGATGCCCGAGAGGCGCGAGGGCACCGCGGCGCGGCGAAAGGCGTAGAGGATCGACACCGTGTCGGTCACCGCGAGGATGGCGCCGAGGAGCAGCGCGGGGCCCCACGCGAGCCCGAGCGCGGCGTGCAGCGCGGCGCCCGTCGCGCCGATCGCGAGCGCCATGCCGAGGGTCGAGAGGAGCCCGATGGGCGTAGAGTTCGCGCGGATGTTGCCGAGGTCCGCGGTGATGCCCCCCTCGAACAGGAGCGCCGGGAGGCACACGAGGAAGACCACCTCGGGGTCGAGGTTCGGCAGCCCCGGCAGCAGGCCGCTCACCGCGATGAGCATGCCGCCCACGACGAGCGCGACGTTGTAGGGGACCTGGGCTCGCTTGGCCGTGATCGCGACGGTCGTCGCGGCGACCAGCAGCCCGATGACCATGGGCAGCCGCAGGTGCACGCGCGGACACTAGGCGGCGTGCCGCGGCAGGGTCAACGCGGTTCCTCCGCGCGGAGACCGCCGGGGGCGCCCCTTGACCCCGCACGCGCCCTCGTGCGATTGAACTCAATTGTGAGAATCGTTCTCTGTTTTGGGGCGCTCGCCTTCGGTCTGGCGGGGTGCTCCGACGGGGACTCGTCGCCGACGTATGTACTGCGCGGCGACGACCGCCCCGGCGACCCGGTGGCGGCGCTCACGGCCGCGCAGCGCGAGCAGTTCGCGCGCGGCGACGCGCTCTTCGAGCAGGTCTTTCGCGAGCCGCAGGGGCTCGGGCCGGTGTACGTGCGGGCGGCCTGCGCGCTCTGCCACGAGGGCGACGCGAGGGGGCCGGGCGCGGTGCGTCGCATGGCCGTGGTCGAGGCCGACGGCGTGACGCCCGCGCGAGACCAGAGCGCGCTGCGCTTCGGCTCGGTGGTGCGCGAGCAGTTCGTCGCGCCCGCCACGCAGGGCGTGACGCCGCCCGAGGGCCTCGCCGACGTGCGCGTGTCGCAGCGCACCGGCCCGGCGGTCTTCGGCCGCGGGTGGATCGACGCCGTCGACGCGCGCGAGGTCGAGCGCCTCGCGGCCGAGCAGGCGTCGGCGGGAGGGCCCGTGCGCGGCGTCGTCCCGCGCCTCGCCGACGGGCGCCTCGGGCGCTTCGGGCTCAAGGCCACCGTCGCCACGCTCGAAGACTTCGCCGCCAACGCCTTTCAGGGCGACATGGGCCTCACGTCTCCGTCGCGCCCCGACGAGGTGCCCAACCCCGACGGCCTCGGCGACGACGCGCGGCCGGGCGTCGACCTCACGCGCGCCGAGGTCGACGACGCGGCGTTCTACGTGCGCGCCCTCGCGCTGCCGCCGCGCACGGGCCTCACCGCGCGGGGCGCCGAGCTCTTCGCGCGCGTCGGATGCGCGGTCTGCCACGCCCCGTCGCTCGCCACGCGCGCCGACTTCCCGCTGCGCGCCATGGCGGGCGCGCGCGCCGAGGTGTTCACCGACATGCTCCTGCACGACATGGGCGACGGCCTCGCCGACGGCGTGGCCGAGGGCGCCGCGGGCCCGCGCCACTGGCGCACCGCGCCGCTCATGGGCGTGCGCTTCCTGCGGGCGTACCTGCACGACGGGCGCGCGCGCACGGTCGAGGGAGCCATCCGACTGCACCGCGGCGCGGGCTCCGAGGCGACGCCCTCGGTCGACGCGTTCGAGGCGCTCTCCGCCGCAGATCAGACGACCCTCGTCGACTACGTGCGCCGGCTGTGACCCCTCGAGACCCGACCATGACCCGACGACCTGTTCGCTTCCTCGTCGCAACGTCGCTCGTCGCCCTCGCGGGCTGCGGCGGCGCCGACGCGCCCGACGCGCGCACGCAGGCCATTTCGACGACAAAAGCCGCCACGGCCGCCGACCTCGCCGAGCTCACCGCGGCCGTGCGCGACCTGCGCGCCGCCGCGCCCGCGCCCGACGCCGACGGCTGGAACGCCGCCGCCGACGCACCATCACTCGCCCGCATGCGCGACGCGTGGAAGCGCGCGCGACGCGCGTACGAGCACGTCGAGGGCGCCATCGCGCTGCTCTTTCCCGACCTCGACGTCTCGATGGACGAGCGCTACGACGGCTTTCTCAACGAGCTCCCGATGCGCCGCGACGACGACCTCTTCGACGGCGAGGGCGTGACCGGGATGCACGCGGTCGAGCGCATCCTCTGGGCGAACGAGACGCCCGCGGTCGTGGTCGACTTCGAGCGCCGCGCGGCGGGCGCGGGCTACGTCGCGGGGGCGTTTCCCGCGAACGAGTCGCAGGCGAGGGCCTTTCGCGACGGGCTCATGGGTCGCCTCGTCAGCGACGCCGAGCGCCTCGAGCGCGAGTTCGCGCCGCTCGCGCTCGACACCGCCGCGGCGTACCGCGGTGTCATCGGCTCGCTCGGCGAGCAGATCGAGAAGCTCAACAAGGCCGCCACCGCCGAGGAGGAGTCTCGCTACGCGCAGACCACGCTCTTCGACATGCGCGCCAACCTCGAAGGCGCCCGCCGGACCTTCGCCGCGTTTCGCCCCTGGCTCGTCGAGCGCGGCCAGCAACCGCTCGTCGCCGACGTCGAGGCCCGCTTCGACGCGATCGATCAGGCCTACCGCGCGATCGGCTCCGACGCGCTGCCGCGCGTGCCCTCCGGGTGGAACCCCTCCGCGCCCTCGGCCGAGCACCTCGCGACGCCCTTCGGCCGGCTCTACACCCTGCTCACGAGCGAGGCAGACCCAACGCGCGCAGGGTCGCTCGTGGCCATGATGAACCGCGCCGGCGACGCCATGGGCATCGCGAGGCTGTCGCCGTGAAGCGCACGCTCGTCACGCTCGCGCTCGCGTGCGCCTCGTGCGGCGCCGACCCGAACCCCGAGCCCCAGACCTTCGTGGCCTTTCAAGAGAGCTTCGCGCCCTACCGCACGTGGGCGCACGTCGACCTCGGGAGCACCACGCTCGTCGGGCACCCGTCGGGGCCCGCGGTGGTGTACGCCAACGGCCCGCGTCCCGACGGGTGCGCGTGGCCCATCGGAACCATCATCGTGAAGGAGGTGCGCGTCGACACGGACATGCGCCGCTGGGAGCTCTTCGCGATGGTGAAGCGCGGCGGCAGCTACGCGACGAACGCGGCCGCGGGGTGGGAGTTCTTCACCCTCGGCCTCGCCCGCGACGGCACGCCCGTGATCACGGGCCGCGGCGCCGACCCCGGCACCGACCCGTACAGCGGCGCCGCCGGCGGCGGGTGCAACGGCTGCCACGGCGCGCCCGCGGCGCGCCCCTTCGACTCGGTGCTCACCGAGGCCCTGCGGCCGCGCTGCGCCACGCGCTGACGTCGATCACCGCGCCTTCGATCGTCGCGACGCGCGCGCCGTCGTCGAAGCGCCCTTCGAGGCGTCCGCCGCGCGCGGTGAAGCGCACGGCGCCCCAGAGGTCGCGCACGTCTTCGGCGTCGTAGTCGTAGGCGCCGGCCCGGTGCGCGCCCCAGACGCGCCGCACGCACACCGCGTCGCCCGCGCGCTCCAGGGTGACGAGGCGCGCCGACGCGAGGTCTTCGCGATCGTCGCGCGCGACGATGCGCACGCGCGGCTCGTCCGTCGCCCCGACGTCGTCGGAGCGAAGCACGTGGAGCGTCGCGCTCCCGACGTCGTCTGCGCACACGGCGGGCGCTCCCTCGACGCGCCAGCGGCCGAAGGGGACCTCTCCGCCGCCGAAGGGGAGGAGCGTGAGCGCGTCGGGCACGTCGCGCCCGGCGACGACGAGGCCCCATCGCCCGTCGAGCACGCCGAGGCCCACCACCTGCGCCGGCGTGGCGTCGACGGAGGCGCGCGCGGGCGTGACGTCGACGGAGGTGCGTCGGGCGAGCTCGGCGCCGTCGGGGCCGAGGCGCAGCGCGTAGGTGACCATGCGCGACTGCACGACCGGCGCGCCCTCGCAGCGCCCCGCGCGCTCGACGTAGGCGCCGCCGAGCACCACGGCGCCGCCGTCGTCGAGCGCGATGGCGCCCACGACGCGGCCCGCGCCCGAGGGCCTCATCTCGACGCGCCGCACGGCGCCGTTCGAGAACCAGAAGAGGTCCGTCCTCATGTGCTCGTAGGGGGCTTCGGAGCCCTCGGTGCCGGGCTCCTGCGCGCTGATCTCGAACAGCAGCCCCCGCCGCGTGGCGGCGACGAGCGTCCACCGCTCTCCGTCGAGCAGGCCGTGAGGCGTCGTCGCGCGCGCGGTGGGCGAGAAGGGGCCGCGGTCGTCTTCGCCTCGCCACGCGAAGGCGACCCTCGCGTCCGCGCGCACGCCCGCCGGGGCCGTGACCTGCACCAGCGCCGGGACGACGTCGGTCTCGGCCCACGTGCGCCCGCGCGGCGTGCCGAAGGGCGAGGGGGTCGCGCCCGCGACGCGCCACGTCGCATCACCCTCGTTCGCGCGCGTGACCGCGCTCACGCGGACGGAGAACGACGGGGACGTCCACGGCGCGCGCGCCCTCCTGCAGCGCTCCCGGGGCGGCGCGCTCATCGCCTCGTAGCCCCGCTCGACGAGCCGCGTCACTGCGGCGAGCGCGTCGCCGGGCACGTCGCAGTCCATCGCGTACGGCAGGCCGCGCGCGCGGTCGGGCGTGCTGTCGTCGAGCGGGCCGAGCGCGTCGTTCGCGTCGACGCGTCGCACGCCGCGGTCGGTGTTCACCGAGAGCCCCTGGGCGTCGCCCTGCACCATCACCGGCACCTCTCCGCGCATGTCGACCTCGCGCCACGTGCCGCCGCCGTCGTGCGTGGTGAGCAGCCGTCGGTAACCCACGATGGCCGCGCCGTGCGCCTCGTCGCGCCACGCGAGCCCCACGGCGCCGGGCAGCTCGAGCTCGTGGGCCACGGTGCCGTCGGACCACAGCGCCCCTTCGACCGCGGCCGTGATCGCGGCGCGCCCGCGGCTCGGGTGGAGCGTGATCGCCGGGGAATCGATCGGCGGCCCGCCGGCGCTCTCGGGCGCGCATGCGTACGACCGGATGAGGTGCAGGCGCCCGGTGAACGTCGCGCTCGCGTACACGGCGGAGTGCGTGACGAAGACCCACCCATGCGCGGCCCGCACCGCGGCGTCGATGGGCTCGGGCGTGATCTGTTCCGCGGGCGTCGCCGCGCCGCGCTCGAGGTCGAAGCGCAGCGGCCCGAGGAGGCCGTGCGTGACCCCGCCCTCGGTGAGCACCGCGCGCGGCCGCTCGCGCTGATCCGTGGGGACGTGCGGGAGCGAGGCGCGGCGGGCCCGCTCGGCGGCCTCGTGTTCGGTGCGCGCGCGCGACACGGCCGGCGCGACGCCGCGGCCGAGGGGGTGCGCGAGGTCGACGCAGCCCGCGAGGGCGAGGGCGGCCACGAGCGAGCGGACGTGCGGTGATGCGTGCATGGCGTCGGGTCCGTGGTTGTGAGGGACGGGCGAGCGCGCGAGGCGGGCGCGTCCCTTGTGAGGGCGCGCGCGCCGGCGTATGCAACGACCCGATGGCGATTGTACGGGGCTTTCGATGCCGACGCTGATCTCCCGCGAAGAGGCCCTGTCGCGCATCGTGGCCGAGGGGGCGCGCCCGGCCTGCCTCATGTGCGCGGTGCTCGAAGGCAAGGTCGGCGCGCTCTACACCGTGCACGAAGACGACCGGCTCGTGCTGATGCTCCCGCGCTACGTGCGGTGCTGGGGTCACGTGCTGGTGGTGCCGCGCGCGCACGTCACGACCTTCACCGAGATCGACGACGCGCTCTGGACGGACATCTACCGCATGGCCCACCGCGCCGCGCGCATGGTCGAGGCCCTGCGGAGCCCGCGGCGCGTGTACGTCACGTCCACCGGGTCGAGCACCGTGGAGCTCGTGCAGAGCTCGCGGCACACGCACGTGCACGTCGTCCCGGTGTATAGCGAGGTCGACCGCCCGGCCGACGTCTTCAGCTGGTCGGCGGGCGTGTACGTGGGCGACGTCGACGAGTGGGAGGCCCTGCGCGACGAGTACGCGCGCTGGTGGGGGCCCTCCCCCCATCCCCCTCCCGCGGGAGCGGGAGGGGGTGCCCGGGAGTAGCCTGCATACCCTCACCCCCGGCCCCTCTCCCGCGAGGGCGCGGGAGAGGGGAGCCGCTGCCGCGTACGAGGTGACGGCGGTGACCGGGCGTCGTCGAGGTGAGGCGCATGCAACCGCGCGGCGGTGACGATCGCGAGGGCCGCGTCGCATCGACCACGTGGCGCCCCGAAGGGGCCGCATCCTCGCACAGCCCGGCGGCTCGACGCCGGGTTTGAGCGACCCCCAACGCCCGCATCACGCGCGCGGACGCGCGACCCCCAACGCCCGCATCACGCGCGCGGACGCGCGACCCCCGACGCCCGCATCACGCGCGCGGACGCGCGACCCTCAACGCGCGTATCGCGCGCGGCGAGCACGCGGTCATCGCGCTCGTCAGCGAGCATTTCGTCTCGCCGTCACCTCGTACGCGGCAGCGCTCCCTCTCCCGCGCCCTCGCGGGAGAGGGCGGGGGGTGAGGGTATGCAGGCTACTCCCGGGCACCCCCTCCCGCTCCCGCGGGAGGGGGACGGGGGGAGGGCGCCACCACCGACGTGTCGCACGCGCGCATCGCGTCGAGCAGCGCGCGGAGGTTCGGCGCCGTCGGGCGGTAGTGCTCCGCCGCGGTCGCCATGGTCATCGACCACGCGCCGCGCAGGCCCGCGCCGCGGCACGCGCCCCCGCGCCAGCAGCGCTCGACGGGCTCGCGCGGCGCGTCGTCGCCCGCCGCGTCGAGCGCGCGCGCGACGACGGCGCGCTCGGCGGCGAGCTCGGCGCACGCGTCGGGCGTCGCGATCGACCACGAGGGCACCGCGGCGGCGTTGCAGACGACGTACTCGCGAAAGGCCACGGGCACGTCGGGCGGGCGCCGCACGTGGTACACCGCGGCCACGCGGTCGCGCAGCGCGTAGAAGCGCTCGACGGGCAGCTCGCGCTGGCCGCGGTCGTAGAGCCTGAAGGGCTGCGCGTCGGAGGGGTCGAGCCGCAGCACGAGCGCGTCGGGCCGCAGCGCGACGCGCACCAGCGAGCTGCCGTAGCTCCTCCCCTGAAAGCCCATCGCCGTCGCGAACCCCGTCGCCCACGCGTAGCGGTGGCGGTCGAGCGACGGGTCGTCGAGCAGCGCGCGCGCGATGGTGCCCGCCGTCCCGGCGCCGCGCTGCATGCGCAGGAGCAGCGCGCTGAAGGGCGTGGTGTACGGCCCCGAGCGCGCCGTGATCGAGAGCAACGCGCCCGAGGCCGCGGTCTCACGCGCGCGGTCGGGCGGCGTCCACGAGTAGAGCACCGGGCGCCACGGGCGGTCGTCGTCGACGGCGTACGCGCCGAGCGCCTCGTCGAGCGAGGGAGCGGCCGCGCGGGCGTCGGCGGGCGTCGCGCGGCGGTGGCGCGTGCGCGGCGCGCGGGTGCACGCGAGGAGGCACGACGCGACCGCGAGCCAGTGAGGGCGCACCGGGGGATTGAAGCACCGAAGGCGCCGCGCGCGGAGGGCGATCACCCGCCCGCGTCGACCGCGTACACGAAGGTCACCTGCGGAAAGGCCCGGTAGCGCTCGGTGATGGTCGCCTGCGGGACGCGGTCTCCGTCGACGTAGCGCCGCGCGATGTCTTCGGCGGCGGCGCGGTCGTTGCGGGCCTTGATGCGCAGCACGCGGGCCATGAGCCGCTCGCACGCCGCGGGGAGCCGCGCGAAGTCGACGGAGAACGCGCCGCGGTGGGCGCCGTCGGCCGCGGGGGCGTCGGGGCTCCAGGCGAGGGCGCCGTCGTCGAGCAGGGCGCCGAGCTGCACGGCGGCGAGCTGGCTATACGCCTTGCGCTGGCCCGAGGGCGTGTACATGCCCTGGGCCACGTGGCCGAAGGACCACACGATCGCGTCGACGTAGATGCGCCGCGCGGTGGCCTCGTCGATCACGCCGCGCGCGCGCAGCCAGTCGGTGAAGTAGAGCGCGCCGCTCTGGGCCTTGAGCTCCTCGAGCATCGACGACATCGAGCCGCCGAAGGCCTCGTCGGCGGTGCGCCCCTCGAAGCGGTACTCGTGGGCGGGGCCGAGGTTGTGCGTCGCCTCGTGCAGGATGGTCGAGACGAGGCCCGCCGTGGGGTCGTCGGTGTAGCTCTCCATCGCGGCGGCGGTGAGCAGCGACGCGGCCTGCGCGCGCCGTCGCGCGTCGCTGTCGGGGTCGGTGTAGAGGTTGCTCATCGCGACGGTGCGCCCGCGGCCCTCGGAGGCGACGGCGCCCCAGTTGGGCAGGCTCTGCCCGATGGTGGCCCCGAAGGCGTCGCGGTCGTCGCCCGCGTTCACCACGATGTCGATGAAGTCGGGCATGTGAAACGACACCTGCCGCGCGCGGTAGTCGCCCTCGACGAGCGACGCGAGGGCGCGCTCCATGTCCGACTGCACGGGCGTGAGGCGGTCCTGCCAGGCGAGCGACGCGCGGTTGATGCGCGCGAGCGTGAGGTGAAAGCCGGCCTTCTGGCTGCACGGCTCCCAGTAGGTCTCGTCGGGCGCGACGCGCAGGTACCAGCGCGAGTTGCGGGCGTTCATGCGCGACCAGGCTTCATCCGCGGGCGCCCAGTCGTCGGTCTCGAACGACGTCGCCGCGGCGCGCAGGTAGGCCACGAGCGCGGCCTCGTCGGGGTCGGTCATCGCGTCGGCCGCCGCGCGAAGGTCGGCCGCGACGGCGCGCATGGGCTCCGCGTACGCCTGCGTGTAGGGCACGGCCGTGAGCGCGGCGCCCTCTCCTCGCACGACGGTGAAGGGCGTCATCAACGACGCCGCGTCGGGCCGCTGCTCGATCGCGCGGCAGAAGCCGTCGTCGGACTGCATCGCCGCGGGGTACACGTCCACCGGCTGCCGGGGAGCGCCGGGCAGCGCCGAGCACGCGGGCTCTCGCTCGGTGAGCGTGCCGAGGCAGCGCGGTCCCCAGTTGCGACGAAAGAGCGCCCGGCTCGCGGTGTCGGCCTCGCGCGCCCGGTCGGCGAGCGCGGTCATGCCCGTCTGCCGCGCGTAGAGGGCGTCGATGCGCTCGGACACCGCGAGCATGCGCCGCGCGAAATCACGGTGCACCTCGGGCAGCTCGCGCAGGTCACTCTCCACCAGGGTCGGCGCGGCGTGGTCGAGCTCGGCGATCACCAGCCGCAGGCGGGGGTCGCTCGGCGCGGGCGCCGCGGCCTCGGCGCGGATGCGCGCGAGCGCGGCGTCGAACGCGGGCGTGAAGCGCCCGTCGCGCGTCCACTGCTCGCGCGTCGGGTAGAAGAGCAGCGAGCGCACCTCGCCGGGGTCGGGCGCGCCGTTGCCGTTCGCGTCGCTCGCCCAGAAGAGCGGCAGGTCGAGGCGCATCGCGAGCTGGTTCAGGCGCAGGCGCGAGAGCCCGCGCGCCTCGGCGCGTGGGGCGACCGCGGGGCGGCGAGGGGAGCCGCACGCGGCGGCGAGCACGAGGACCATCGAGAGCGGGAGGGTGCGCATCGGGGCGGCGACGCTACCAGACCGGGCGGCCGACTCGCGCGGCCCGCCGCACAGGTTGTGAAGCGCGCCGCGCAATCGGTGAAGCGCGCCGCCTCACGGCACGGGGCGGCGCCCCGCGATTCGCGCGCGCCGCGCGGTGGCACGCGGCGTGAGATGGGCGGCGCACGGCCACGCGCCGCCACCCGATCCACACGAGGTCATCGATGGTTCAGCCTGCGTACTACGTCCCCAGCTACGCGCTCGCCGAGCGCGAGGCGTCGTTCTCCTCCGCGTCGCGCATCGTGAAGCGCACCGGCTCGTACCCGCGCGAGCGCGCCTCGGCGGTGATCGGCCTCACGGGCCTCGTCGCGGGCGCCCTCGTCGCGGGCATCGCCCTCACGGCCGCGCTGTCGTTCGTGAGCCGCCCCGTGGCAGGCATCGTCTTCCTCGCCGTGTGCCTCGGCATCGCGCTCGGGCTCATGCCCCTGGTCGAGCGGCGCTTCTTCTCCATGCGCTGCGCGTTCGCGTTCCTCGTGACCGAGGCGCTGCTCCAGCGGTCGGCGATCCCGCAGAGCGGCACGGCCGACGCGGCGAAGCAGTTCCTCTCGCAGCGCTTCGGCGACCTCGCGGGGCCCGTGTACGAGGCCCACATGGACGTGCGCCGCCGCGTGAGCCGCTTCTTTCGCACCTTCGACCGCGTGAGCGACATCCTCCCGATCGACGTGGGCCCGGTGCGCTCGCTGCTCGGCTGGCTCGTCGACCGCGTCGCGCCGCACATCGCCGACCTCGCGCTCTCGTTCGCCGTCACCCGCGGCGACGGCGACTACGCGACGGCGGCCGACGACGCGGTGACGTACGTGGCGCAGAACGCGAAGGCCCTGCTCGGCACGGCGACGCGGGCCTGGCTCACCGAGCGCGCGCTCGGGTGGACGGTGGGCTCGCTCGCGCTGGCGCTCTCGGGCGGCGCCACCTTCGCGGTCGTCCAGTCGCTCGCGACCCGCGCGGCGAGCGGCGGGAGCATCCCCGCCGAGGGCGCGCAGACCATCGGGATCTTCGCGGCCCTCTTCGCCGCCGTGCTCGTGGGCGGCGCCTTCGCGGCGCTCGCGTCGTGGTTCGTGCGCCTCGCGTTCATCGAGCCCGTGTGCCTCACGATGCTGATGATCCGCTTCCACGCGACGATCCAGGGGCAGCAGGTCGACCAGGCGCTGCGGGCGAAGCTCAACGACGCGCACCGCGCGATGGGCACGACGAGCCGCCTCGCGGGCCTCTTCGACTGACCCTTCATACCAACCGCAGGTCCATCTGGCCGCTTTCGCGGAGCCCCCACCCACCGCTGCCGCGCGCCTTCTCGGAGCCCCCACCCCCGCTGCCGCGCGCCCCGCCCCCGCGGAGCGAGGGCGTGGCTGAGCGTACGGAGACGAGGTGATGGGCTGCCTGGGTCTCGCAGGCGCCCTCGCGCTGCGAGGGCGACCCTAGCCACCTTCGCATTCCTCGCTTCTCGCCGCTCGATCGAGCTCGACGACGACGCGTGATCGATGCGCTGACGCGGCCG
>JBDHVF010000119.1:0-14080 GCA_039809605.1 Polyangiales bacterium
GCTTTCCCCCTTCGCCCTCTGCTACATCCGGCGCCTCGCTGACTGACGTGTCAGTCACCCACTGGGAGGCTCCGAACTCATGCCCGACCCCCGCACGTCTCCGGTCGTTCTCGGTGTCGACGTCGGCTCGACCACGGTGAAGGCCGTGGTGCTCGACCCCACGACGCTCGACATCCTCTGGAGCGACTATCAGCGGCACCAGACGAAGCAGCCCGAGAAGGTCGCGGAGATGCTCCGCGAGATCGAGGCGTCGTTCCCCAACTCACCCCGCGACCAGTGGCGCGTCTTCATGACGGGCAGCGGGGCCGCGCCGCTCTGCGCCGGCCTCGGCGCCAAGTTCGTGCAGGAGGTCAACTCCGTCACGCTCGCCGTCGAGAAGCTGCACCCCGACGTGGGCTCGGTGATCGAGCTCGGCGGCCAGGACGCGAAGATCATCATCTTCAAGGCCGACGAGAAGACCGGCGAGAAGACCGCGTCGGCGTCGATGAACGACAAGTGCGCGTCGGGCACCGGCGCCACCATCGACAAGTGCATGATCAAGGTCGGCCTCGCCCCCGAGGTCGTGCGCACGATCCACTTCGACGACTCGAAGCTGCACCACGTCGCCGCCAAGTGCGGCGTGTTCGCCGAGACCGACATCGTCAACCTGGTCAAGAGCGGCATCCCCGCGCCCGAGATCCTCTGCTCGCTCGCCGACGCGATCGTGCTCCAGAACCTCTCGGTGCTCACCCGGGGATCGACCCTGCGCCACCGCGTGATCCTCCTCGGCGGCCCCAACACGTACCTGCCGTTCCTTCAGGAGTGCTGGCGCAAGCGCATCCCCGAGACGTGGAAGGAGCGCGGCTACGCGTGGCCCGACGACCGGCCCGTCGAAGAGGTGGTGTTCGTACCCGAGAACGCGCAGTACTACGCCGCCTTCGGCGCCTGCGTGTACGGCCTCAAGGAGCCCGCCGAGGTGGGGCTCTACAAGGGCCTCGACGGCCTCGTCGAGTACATGACCAACGGGCGTAAAGCACGGCTCGGCGAGAGCGCGGGACCGCCCCTCGTGAAGACCCGCGACGAGGTCGACGAGTTCAGGCAGCTCTACGCCATCCCGAAGTTCACGCCGATGGAGCTCACGCCCGGCACCACCGTGCGCGCCGTGATCGGCCTCGACGGCGGCAGCACCTCTTCGAAGGCCGTGCTCGTCGACGAGAACAGCGAGATCGTCTGCAAGGCGTACCAGCTCTCGAAGGGCAACCCCATTCAAGACATGAAGGAGCTGCTCTCGCAGCTCCGCGCGTACGTGCGCGAGCAGGGGGCCGAGCTCGAGGTGCTCGGCTTCGGCGCCACGGGCTACGCCGCCGACGTGCTGCAGGAGACGCTCAAGGCCGACGTGAACATCGTCGAGACCGTGGCCCACATGATGAGCGCCGTGAAGTTCTTCGGCGACGTCGACGTGATCTGCGACATCGGCGGGCAGGACATCAAGGTCCTGTTCATGAAGAACGGCGACATCGCCAACTTCCGCCTGTCGAACTCGTGCTCGGCGGGCAACGGGATGCTCCTGCAGGCCATGGCCGACCAGTTCGGCCTCAAGGTCACCGAGTACGCCGACACGGCCTTCGGCGCCGAGCTCGCGCCCAAGTTCAGCTACGGCTGCGCCGTCTTCCTCGACACCGACCGCGTCAACTTCCAGAAGGAGGGCTTCTCGAAGGAGGAGCTCCTCGCGGGGCTCGCGCAGGTGCTCCCGAAGAACGTCTGGCAGTACGTGGTGCAGATCCCGAGGCTCGCCTCGCTCGGCACGCGCTACGTGCTCCAGGGCGGCACGCAGTACAACCTCGCCGCGGTCAAGGCCCAGGTCGACTACATCAAGGAGCGCGTGCCCGGCGCCGAGGTCTTCGTGCACCCGCACACCGGCGAGGCCGGCGCGCTCGGGGCCGCGTTCGAGACCCTGCGGGTGGTCAAGCGCCGCGGGCGGTCGACCTTCATCGGCATCGACGCCGCGATCGACCTCCAGTACCAGACGCGCAACGACGAGAGCACCGAGTGCCACTTCTGCCCGAACAACTGCAAGCGCACGTTCATCGACGCCGAGCGCCCTGACGGCTCGACCTCGCGCTACATCTCGGGCTTCTCGTGCGAGAAGGGCACCGTCGAGAGCGAGGAGGCCATGCTCGCCCTCGTCGCCGAGCGCAAGGCGGTGGCGAAGCAGTTCCCCAACCTCGTCGACTACGAGTCGAAGCGCGCCTTCGCGAGCTTCTACAAGCCCGCCCCCATGCCCACCGAGCGCGACACGGTGAAGGACTGGGTGGTCAAGAAGGGCCTCTTCAGCATCAAGAAGGTCGAGGTCGAGCGGCCCTTCAAGCGCAGCGGCCCCGCGGTGGCCGAGAAGCTCCGTCGCACGCGCATCGGCCTGCCGCGCGTGCTCAACATGTACTCGACGGCGCCGTACCTCCGCACGTACTTCGAAGCGCTCGGCATCCCCAAGCAGAACGTCGTCTTCAGCGAGCACACGAGCGAGGAGATGTGGGTCGAGGGCGGCAAGTACGGCTCGGTCGACCCGTGCTTCCCCTCGAAGGTCGCGCAGGCGCACATCCACAACCTGCTCTTTCACGAGCACACGCCCGAGAAGAAGCTCAGCTACGTCTTCTTCCCCGTGCTCACGCACGTGCCCTCGTTCGGCGAGGGCGTGATGGACAAGACCTCGTGCCCCATCGTCGCGGGCGTGCCCGAGGTGATGAAGGCCGCGTTCACGAAGGAGATGGACTTCTTCAAGACCCGCGGCATCGAGTACCTCACCACGCCGCTCACCTTCTCGGAGCCGAACCTCACCGCGAAGCGCATGTTCGAGACCTGGGGCCCGCGCCTCGGCGTCACCGAAGACGAGAGCGACCACGCGCACCGCGAGGGGCTCAAGGCCCTCGCCCAGTTCGAGCGCGACCTTCAGGACAAGGGCAGGGCGATCCTCGAGACGGTGGAGCGCGAGAACCGCGTCGCGATCCTGATGATCGGGCGGCCGTACCACTCGGACCCCGGGCTCAACCACGGCATCCCCGAGGAGTTCCAGGTGCTCGGGTACCCGATCCTGTCGGTGCGCTCGATGCCGCGGGACATGGAGTACCTCAAGCGCTTCTTCGGCGAGGAGATCGCGCGGGGCCAGCACCCGCTCGACATCAACGACGTGTGGCCCGAGAACTACTCGGCCAACAGCGCGCAGAAGGTGTGGGCCGCCAAGTTCGCCGCGCGCCACCCCAACGTGGTGCTGCTCGACCTCTCGAGCTTCAAGTGCGGCCACGACGCGCCCACCTACGGGATCATCGACGGCATCGTGTCGTCGAGCGCCACGCCCTACGCGGCCCTGCACGACATCGACGCCAACAAGCCCGGCGGCTCGATCAAGATCCGCGTGAAGACCTACGCCCACTCGCTCAAGCTCTACGAGGAGCTGCTCGAGGACACCGCGCGCAAGAGGGCCGAGCTCCAGCGCTCGGTCGACCAGAAGCGCCTGGAGCTTCTGGAGCTCAAGCGCGCCCAGCTCGCCGCGCGCACGCAGAGCGACCCGGCGCTCGAGCAGCAGATCCGCGAGCTCGGCGCGCGCCTCGCCGCCTACAAGCCCGAGATCAAGGCCGCGCCCGAGCTCCCCCGGGGCTTCGTCGCGCTGAAGAAGAAGAACGCCGACGGCACCATGGTGCCCGTGAACGGATGAAGGAGAGCGACCGATGGTGATGCAATCGCAGAGCGACGCGAAGCGCGTGAAGCTGCCCATCCTGGGCGCGCCCGTGACCGAGCCCGCGGACGTGGTCGACGTCGAGGCCGAGCTCAGGGCCTTCGAAGAGGCCGAGCGCGCGCGCCTCGGCATGCGCGCCGAGCGCAAGCAGTGGGTCGACACCATGGTCAACCCCCAGGTGAAGAAGAGCGAGCGCGACAAGGTCACGCTGCTCATCGGCGGGCTCACGCAGGCGCAGGACTTCCTCGCCGAGGGGGCCTTCCGCGGGCTCGGGTACAAGGTCGAGCACCTCGACATGGCCAACAACGCGGGGCTCCAGACCGGCAAGGAGTTCGGCAACCGCGGCCAGTGCAACCCGACGTACTTCACCGTCGGCACGCTGGTGAAGCACCTCATCGACCTGCGCGACCAGAAGGGCATGTCGGCCGAGGACATCATCAAGAACTACGTGTTCTTCACCGCGGGCGCGTGCGGCCCCTGCCGCTTCGGCATGTACGTCACCGAGTACCGCAAGGCCTTGCGCGACGCGGGCTTCGACGGCTTCAGGGTGATGCTCTTTCAGCAGCAGGGCGGGCTCTCGCAGGCCACGGGCGACGACGTGGGCATCGACCTGTCGCCGACGTTCTTCATCGCGCTCATCAAGGCCATCGTGGCGGGCGACGTGCTCGACGCGCTCGGCTACCGCATCCGCCCCTACGAGGTCGAGCAGGGCGCCACCGACCGCGCGCTCGAGACCGCGAAGAAGCTCTGCTACGAGGCCCTCTACCAGCAGAAGAACATCTTCGCGGCGCTCTACCAGTGCCGCAAGGTGCTCGCCGAGGTGAAGGTCGACCGCACGCGCCCCAAGCCCAAGGTGTCGATCATCGGCGAGTTCTGGGCCATGACCACCGAGGGCGACGGGAACTATCACCTCCAGCGCTTCCTCGAGAGCGAGGGGGCCGAGAACGACATCCAGCTCACGACGGCGTGGATCCTCTACAACATCTGGGAGATCGCCCGCGACACGCGCGAGCGCAGGCACCTGCGCGTGGCCGACAAGGCCAACTCGGGCCTCGACGGCTTCGAGGGCTTCGACGTGTCGAAGCGCATGGCCACGCTCAAGCTCGCCGAGTGGGGGCTGCGCCTGGGCTTTCAGGCCTTCGCGCTGCCCGCGGGCCTCTACGACTACCACCTGCCCGACATGGACCTCGTCGCCGAGGTGGCCGACCAGTACTACTCGACCACGCTCCGCGGCGGCGAGGGGCACATGGAGGTGGGCAAGCTCATTCTCAACACCGTCATGTCGAAGGCGCACATGACCGTGAGCGTGAAGCCCTTCGGCTGCATGCCCTCGTCGGGCGTGAGTGACGGCGTGCAGACGCTCATCACCGCGCGCTACCCGGGCACGATCTTCTGCGCGGTGGAGACCAGCGGCGACGGCGCGGCGAACTTCTACTCGCGCGTGCAGATGTACCTCTTCAAGGCCCGCCAGCTCGCCGAGGCCGACTACCAGAAGGCCCTCGAAGAGACGGGGATCACCGAAGGCCAGCTCAAGGACTTTCTCGCGAAGCACCCGCGCTACGCGTCGCCGCTGCACAAGGCCCCGCACGTCAAGGCCGGCACCTCGGCCGACCTCGTGTACGAGGTGGCGCCGCTCATCACGAAGTCGCGCGCCGAGCGCACGGTCGAGTCCCTGACGAAGGGGGCCGCCGCGCTGCGCTCGTTCGCGGCGAAGCTCCCGGGCTACGCCGCGAAGGCCGTGGAGACCGTGCGCGACGAGGAGTTCCGCGCGATGCTGCGCGAGGACGTGAACCTCGCGAGGGACCTCGCCGCGGGCAAGGCGAAGGAGCGCTTCGCCCCGGTCATCGACCGCCTGGCCCATCGCGCCTTCTTCTCGAAGGACCCCGCCGCCCCGACGCCCGCCGCGGGCTACGCCCAGCCCGTCGCGCAGGCGTAGTCCCCCCCCGTCACCACCGCCGCCCGCCGCTTCTTGCGCGCGCCCGTTCGCATCGGTGACAATCGCCGCCGTGATGGGTCGCGCCGCCGACGCCCCGCGCCTCTGCGTGAGCGCAGCGGCCTTCGCCCTGCTCACGGCGGGGTGCGAGGTGGGCGTGTCGGCGGGGCGCGTGCCGCTGCCGCCCGAAGGCCCCGAGCGGGCGGTGCCCGCGGCGGTGACGACCTCGACGACCTCGCCCGTCGCCGTGGACTTCGCCGCGCACCCTCGCCCCGACACCGCGCAGCGGGTGTACGTCGACGAGCTCGTGGCCGGCGCCGCGCACGCGTGCGTTCGCTCCGTCGAGGGCGAGGTGCGGTGCTGGGGCTCGAACGAGCACAAGCAGCTCGGCCGCTCGACGAGCGGGGCGTTCGACGCGACGCCCGACGTGGCGGGCCACGGCGTGCTCACGCGCCGGGTGTTCGCGGGGCCGACGCAGACCGCGGCGCTCGACCGCGACGGGCAGCTCGGTCACTGGGGCCTGTTCGCCCCGCGTGACGACGACGGCGTGACCCCGTGGTCGAAGCACGACACGCCCGGCGTGCGGCCGCTCGTGGGCGTTGCCTTCGGCGAGGCCTTCGCGATCGCGTGGGACGACGACGGGAGCCTCGTGGGTTGGGGCGCCCCCGACGGCGCGAGCTTCACCACGGCGTTCATCATCAAGCCGGTGATCATCCACCTGGGCTTCGGCGTGTCGCAGGCCGCGGTGTGGTCGCGCCGCGGCGACGGCCACGGCTGCCTCGTGGTCGCCGACGGCACCGTCGCGTGCTGGGGCTCGGGCGCGTACGGGCAGCCCGGCATGGAGGGCGACGAGCGGGGGATCTTTCGCGTGCCTCCGGTCACGAGGGTGAGGCGCGTGGCGGTGGGCGAGCGGTTCTCGTGCGCGCTGCGCGACGACGCGACGGCCTGGTGCTGGGGCGGGGGAGGCCTCGGTCAGCTCGGCGACGGCGTCGCGCGCGTCGAGGGAGGCCCCGTGCGGGTGGACGTCGCGGGGGAGGTCCTGGCGCTCTCGGCGGGCGCCCGCCACGCGTGCGCGCTCACCCGCGACGGGGCCGTGTGGTGCTGGGGCGTGAACGACGCCGGTCAGCTCGGCACGGCGTCGGTCGAGGTGTTCAGCGCGACGCCCGTTCGCGTCGCGGGGCTGCCGAAGGCGACGGGCGTGGCCGCGGGCGACGACTTCACCTGCGCGCTCACCGAAGACCGCCGCGCGTACTGCTGGGGCAACAACGACCTGGGTCAGCTCGGCGACGGGAGCACCGTTCGCCGCGCCGCCCCGATGCCCGTTCGATTGTGAGCGACCGCTACGGGAGCTCGGCGTCGACGACGACCGTCGCGGGCGCGCTGGTGGTCACGTAGACGTACCAGGTGCCCGGCGTGAGCGCGGCGATCGACGAGCGGGTGTTCGACGACGAGGTGCCGAGGCAGTGCCGCGACATCGAGTCGTTGCGGCACGCGGTTCCGCCGAGCGTGTCGTAGCCCGCGTACACGTCGACGCCGCGGGGCACGGTGATGGTGTAGCCCACGCGCCCGGGCGTCTCGACGCGCAGCGCGAACACGAGGTCGGGCCCGCTGCGCCCGCAGCCCGTGCTGAGGTTGTCGCCCGCGCCGCAGGTCGTGAGCACCGTGCGGCTCCGGCCGCGGCGAGAGATCACCTGCACGTCGCTCCCGCAGGTGTCTCCGCCGCGCGTCGCGGGCGCGCACACCTGGCAGCCGTCGGCGCAGCCCGCGTACGCGAGGCACATCCCGCTGCCCGTGCCCGGACAGAACGACACGTCGCCGAAGGGCATGCACGCGCGGCACATCGGCCCCGTGTCGGGCGACGGCACGTCGGGCGGGGGCGGCGGCGGAGGAGGCGGAGGAGGAGGCGGCGGAGGAGGCGGCGCGTCCATGGGCGGCGGCGCGTCGGGCGTGGAGGGCACGTCGGGCGTGGGGGGCACGTCGGGCGTGGGGGGCACGTCGGACGAGGGCACGTCGGACGAGGGCAGCGGAGGCGCGTCTCGAGAGCCCGCGTCGGTATCGATGGGGCGCTCGATGGCGTCGGGGTCGTAGGTGCCGGAGCACGCGACGAGCAGGGCGCAAGCGAAGGGGGCCGAAGCCCCGAAGGTCTTCACCGTCACGCGGAGGAGTGTACGTCGGAATCCGCGGGCGCGTGAGGCGGCGCATCGGCCGCAGGGGCGCCCGAAGAGGCTACAGGCGGGCGAGGTCGATGCCGTGCTGCGCGGCGTACGCGCTCAGCCCGATGCGGTCGATGGTGCGGAGGTCGCGCGTCGAGACCGTGATGCGCACGAAGCGCCCGAGCTCGGGGACGAACAGCCGGCGCTCTTGCAGGTTCGGGAACTGCCAGCGCTTGGTCTTGATGTTCGAGTGCGAGACCTTGTGCGCGATCTTGCGGCGCACGCCCGTGATGTCACTGCTGGCCATCGGTGGTGCCTCAGTTCTTCTTGGGGTTGGGGAGCTTGCCTTCCTTGTGGACCTGGTGGGAACGGCACCACTCGCAGTACTTGCGGAACTCCAGCTTCTCGGTGGTCGTCCGCTTGTTCTTCGTCGTGTAGTAGTTGTTCCGCTGGCAGTTCGAGCAGAACAGCCGGATCATGTCTCGCATGGCAGCAATCCTCGGGATGACGAAGACGCCATCGCAGGGGGGGCGTCAGGGGGCGCCAAAGATACACGATCTGTATTGCAGTCAAGGCTTTTCGCCCCCGAAAGCTCATCCCCCGCACGAAGTGGCGCTGCCCCATGGAAGTTCGTGCGGTCGGTACGCTACGTTCCGGCGACCGACGCCGACATGACCATCGCCCTCCCGCAGCCCCAGCTCAACCTCCCCAACGTCGACACCGCCCCCTCCGCCGCCGTGATCGCGGGTCTGCCGCGCGCCCGTCGGGTGTACGTGAACCGCAGCCTGCGCATGGAGAACGTCGAGTGGGTGGGCTTCGACATGGACTACACCCTGGCGATCTACCGCCAGGCCGAGATCGACGCGCTCAGCATCGCGGCCACGGTGAAGAAGCTCGTCGACCGGGGGTATCCCCCGCACCTCGCCGACGCCACGTACGACACGCGCTACCCCATCCGGGGGCTGCTCATCGACAAGCGGTACGGGCACATCTTGAAGATGGACCGCTACAAGTTCGTGGGCCGGGCCTACCACGGCCTGCGCGAGCTCACGCGCGACGAGCGGCACGAGCTCTACCACGCCCGCAAGGTGCGCGTGGCGCCGCCCCGCTACCACTACATCGACACGCTCTACGCGCTGCCCGAGGCGGCGCTCTACGCGGGCGCCGTCGACCTCCTCGAGCGGTACGGGCACAACGTCGACTACCACGAGCTCTTCGACGACATCCGGCAGTGCATCGACGAGGCGCACCGCGACGGGTCCATCGTCGACGTGATCGCCAACGACCTGCCGCGCTTCGTCGAGCGCGACCCGGGCCTCGCGCCCACGCTCCACAAGCTGCGCTCGGCGGGCAAGAAGCTCTTCATCCTCACGAACTCCCGGTGGGCCTACACCGACCGGATGATGACCTACCTGCTCGGCAACCAGCTCCCCGAGTACGGGTCGTGGAGGAACTACTTCGACGTGGTGTCGGTGGCGGCGACCAAGCCCGTGTTCTTCACCGAGCGCCGGCCCTTCATGGAGCGCGTCTTCGAGAACGGCGCGGAGACCGTGCGGCCCGCGTACTCGCTCGAGCGCGGGAGGGTCTACGAGGGCGGCAACCTGCGCGACTTCGAGCGCATGATCAACGCGCAGGCCGACCGAATCCTCTACGTGGGCGACCACATCTACGGCGACATCCTGCGGAGCAAGAAGGACTCGGCCTGGCGCACCGCGATGATCGTGCAGGAGATGGAGGCCGAGTTCGAAGCCATGGCGCGCACCCACGACGACGTGGCCGAGCTCGACGGCAGCGCGCGGCAGCGCGAGCGCCTCGAGGACGAGATCAGGTTTCACCAGACGCAGTACCGCGCGACGGCGCGGCGCAAGGGCGACGACGACGCCGAGTCGGTGGCGATCCGGCGCACGATCGACCGGCTCAAGGGCACGCTGCGCGAGCTCGACGCGTCGACGCGCGCGCTCCAGAAGGCCACCGACGCGGCCTTTCACGCCTACTGGGGCTCGCTCTTCAAGCAGGGCGTCGAGCTGAGCTCCTTCGGCGACCAGGTCGAGGAGTACGCGTGCCTCTACACCTCGCGGGTGTCGAACTTCGGCAACTACTCCCCGGCGCACTTCTTCAGGTCGCCGCGCGACCTCATGCCGCACGAGATGTGAGGGCTACGAGAAGTCCATCGCGCGCGAGCGCTCGAGGGCCCGCGCGAGGATGCCCGCGTCGAGCGCCGGCAGCCGGTCGAAGCGCAGGCCCATGCCCGACGGAACCCCCGCGGGCGCGCGCACGATGAGGGCGTCGGTGGTGATGCGGTGCCAGGTGCCGGGCACGGTGAACGACACGGTGATGCGCTCGCCGGGGCCGAGCAGCAGGTCGGCCGAGAGGAACATGCCCGACGACGACAGGTCGGTGCACTCGACCTCGACCGGGCGGTAGAAGTGGTTGCTGAACACCGCCGCGGGCAAGGTCACCCTGCTGCGCGGGCTCCCGCGGACGCCCCTCGGTGCAACGCTCGTCGTTTCCATGGTGACATCGTAGGAGGCGCCCGCGAGCGGCCGCCAGAGTTCGACAGATGCCCCCAGACGACCCGCGCGGAATCTTGACGACGCAAGGCGCGCGCGCCGCCGAGCCGGGCCTGTGGGCGCCGCTCGGGCACCGCGCGTTCCGGCTCCTGTGGGCGGGCTTCGTGGTGTCGCACGTGGGCGACTTCATCCAGCTCATCGCGCAGAACTGGCTGGTCGTCTCGCTCACCCGCTCGGCGCTGCGCGTCGCCGTGGTGGCCTTCGCGCAGGCGCTCCCGCGGCTCGTCATCGGCCTCTTCGCGGGCGTCGTGGTCGACCGCGTCGACCGCCGCCGCCTGCTGCTCGTCACGCAGTCGCTCGCGGCCGTGCAGAGCGCGATCTTTCTCGCGCTGGTGGTCACGCACCGGGTCACCTACGGGGCCATCGTGGCCCTCGCGCTCGCGCTCGGCGTGCTCGACTCGCTCAACCTCACGGCGCGCCAGGCCGTGATGCCCTCGCTCGTGCCGCGCGAGCTCCTGGCGCGCGCCGTCGCCCTCCAGTCGCTCGGGGTGAACGTCACGCAGATCCTCGGGCCGCTCCTGAGCGCGGCGCTCCTCGCGACGCTGGGCGTCCGCGGCTGCCTCGCGTTCAACGCCCTGTCGTTCGCCGTGCTCATCGGCACCCTCGTGGGCCTGGAGCTCCCGAAGCTGCCCGCCCCGGCCGCCGGGCGCAGCTTCGGCGACGACCTGCGCGAGGGGGTGGCGTACGTGCGCGGCGCCCCGTCGGTGCTCTACCCCATCGTGTTCGCCTACGCGCTGGGCTTCTTCGGCATGCCCGTGGTGCGCCTGCTCCCGCTCTTCGCGCGCGTGACCCTCGGCACTGGCGGCGAGGGCTACGGCCTGCTCTCGGCCGCGTCGGGCTTCGGCGCGCTCGCCGCGAGCCTGCTGGTCACCGCGCGCGCGTCGCGCCACCACCTGCCGCGCAACGTCGTGGCCGCGGGCGCGGCCTTCGCGGTCTCGCTCGCGGCCTTCGGCGCCACGCGGTCGTACGGCGCGTCGTGGGCGGCGCTGGCGGCCTTCGGCGCGTCGCAGATGGCCTTCCGCTCGGCGGTCGTGACGCTGCTCCAGCTCGAGGCGCCCGACCGCATGCGCGGCCGCGTGATGTCGATGCTCTCCATCGACTTCGCGCTCTGGTCCATCGGCGCGACGGCCGTGGGCGCGCTCGCCGACGCGCTCGCCCGCTGGCGCGCGGGGGCCTCGCCGTCGGGCGTGCCCGCGTGGGCGGCGTCGTGGGGGCTCTCCCGCGCGCTCGTCGCGCAGGGCGCGCTCTGCCTCGCGGTGATGGCCTCGCTCGGCCCCGCGTTCCTCCGCGGCGCGCATCGAAAGGATCCCCCATGAACCGCGTGGTCTTCGGCCTCCGCGCGCAGATCGTGATCTCGCTGCTGGTGGTGCTCTCGATCGCGGCGACGCTCGCCATGGCGGCGATCCACCCCCTCACGGCGGCGTCGGGGCGCCTGACGCGCAAGCGCCTGGGCCTCACGCTCGCGCGCTCGGTCGCCGGCGAGGTCGCGCTCACGCCCTCCGACGAGGGCGTGCGCGCGCTCCTTCGGCAGTCGGTGGGCGACGTGGGCCTGAGCGGCGCGGCCCTCTACGGCCTCGACCGAAGGCTCGTGGCGCGCGCGGGCGAGCTCCAGCTCCCCACGTCGCGGCGCCCGCCGAGGCTCATGGACGACGCCCGCGAGGCGGGCGACGTGCTCGGCGTCGAGGTCTTTCTGCCGGGCCGCGGGGTGTTCGTGGCCGAGACCTCGCTCGCGCCCACCGCCGCGGAGCGCGCGGTGCCGGTGCTCATCCTCCTCTACACGGCCTCGGCGGGCGTGCTCGCGCTGGTGGTGGTGTACCTCCTGCTCACGCGCTGGATCGTGCGCCCCGTGGTGTCGCTCACGCTCGCGGCCGAGCGCGTGGCCGCCGGGCGCAGAGACGTGATGGCCGAGGCGCGCGGCGCGGCCGAGGTGGTGCGCGCGGCCGACGCGTTCAACCGCATGACCGAGCAGCTCCGCGCCCGCGAGGAGGAGCTCTCGGACCGCGTGCACGAGCTCGAGGGCGCCCACAAGGAGCTCAAGCGCGCGCAGGAGCAGGTGGTGCGCGGCGAGCGCCTCGCCACGGTGGGGCGCCTCTCGGCGGGCATCGCGCACGAGGTGGGCAACCCCCTGGCGGCCATCGTGGGCCTGGCCGACGTGATGGCCGAGGGGGGCCTCGACGAGTCCGAGGTGCGGGAGTTCTCGGGGCGCATCGGGCGCGAGGCGCAGCGCATCCACCGCACGGTGCGCGAGCTGCTCGACTACGCGCGCGCCGCGCCCACGCCCGCGGGCTCGACGGACCCGGGCGAGCGCCCCGCGGGCGAGCTCGCCGAGGCCGTCGACCAGGTGGCGCGCCTTCTCACGCCGCAGAAGGCCATGCGCGACGTGCGGTTCGAAACCGACGTCGCCGACGGCGTGCCCCCCGTGGCCGTGTCGACCGACCGGCTGGTGCAGGTGGTGCTCAACCTCGTGCTCAACGCGGCCGACGCGATCCGCATGGCGGGGCTGACGCCGGGCGTGGTGACGCTGCGCGCGCGCCAGGAGCGCGACCGCGTGGTGATCGAGGTCGAAGACGACGGGCCGGGCATCCCCGAGGAGTCTCGGCAGAAGGTCTTCGAGCCCTTCTACACGACCAAGCCCGCGGGCGAGGGCACGGGCCTGGGTCTCGCCACGAGCGCGGCCATCGTCGAGCAGGCGGGCGGCACCCTCACGGCGCAGGCGCGGCGCGACGGCGGGCGCGGCGCCCGCATGGCGATCGAGCTGCCCGTCGCGAGCGCCCGGCCGCACCGCGAGTCGGTGGTGCCGTAGGCGGAGCCACGACCGGACGCGTCGAGATGGCCCTCGGAGCGTCTCCGACCCCCTCCCCCACGCGTCTGGAAGGCCCTCCGAGCGTCCCCGACCCCCTCCCCCCGCGCGTCGGGGAGGCGCTCCGACCGTCTCCGACCCCCGCCCTGACGCGTTCCGCGCGCTACGCTGGTCGCGATGAGTGAAGGCACCTCGCGCGCGGCCGTCGTCCCTCTGATCCTCCTGACCGTGCTCGCGACGGCGGCCGTCACCGCGACGCTCACCGCGCGCAGGCCCTCGCCGACGAGCGTCACCACCGCGGTGCGCCCCACGCCCGACGTGCTGCGCGCGGTGCAGAACCTCGCGCGCCTCGAGGCCGTGTCGTTCCACATGGAGCGCGTGATCGACCTGCGCGAGGCGCAGTCGCGGGCCTTCGGGCTCGTCGAGGCCGAGGACGCCATCCTGCTCGTGGCCGCGGCCGACGTGGTGGCGGGCGTCGACCTCGCCGCGCTCGACGACGGAGACGTCGTGGTCGACCGCGCGCGCTCGCGGGTGACGCTGACCTTGCCCCACGCGACGGTGCTCTCGACGCGCATCGACAACGCGCACACGTTCGTGCACAGCCGCACCACCGACCTGCTCGCGCGCCGCCAGGAGCAGCTCGAGTCCCGCGCCCGCCAGGAGGCCGAGCGCTCGCTCACCGCGGCCGCCGTCGAGATGGGCATCGTCGCGCGCGCCGAGGAGAGCGCCGCGCGCACGCTCACGAGCCTGGTGCGCGCGATGGGCTTTCGCGACGTCGACGTGCGCTGGCGGTGAGCGTCACACGGGGTCCGGCGCGACGCGGTGGGCCCGGTTTCAGCGCCCGGGGTTCGGCGTGGCTCCATGGGCCCGGTTTCAGCGCCTCACCCCGGGCAATATCGTGCGGTCGCCCCGCGT